>CAMAUG010000154.1 GCA_945861255.1 Candidatus Sulfopaludibacter sp. SbA3 | reverse complement strand
CGAGGGAAGGCGACCGCATCGATTTCACGCGCACCGCCGTCGGCAAGCACCTGCTGTTGGGCGGCGACAATCTGGATCTGACGCTGGCGTGGCTGGTGGAATCGAAGCTCGGCAAGACGCTGTCCATCCGGCAACGCAGTGGGCTGCGGCGGCAGTGCGCGTCGGCCAAGGAGAGGCTGCTGGCCGACCCGGATCTGAAGAGCGTCGAAATCACCGTGCTCGGCGGCGGATCCTCGCTGGTGGGCGGCACCCTCAAGACGGAGATCCTTCAAGAGGAGGTCCGCGAACTCGCGCTAGACGGGTTCCTGCCCGTGTGCGAATTGCAGGACCGGCCAAAGGAAGAAGAGCGAAGCCCTTTTCGCGAGTTGGGCCTGCCTTACGTTTCCGATCCCGCCGTCACGCGGCATCTAGCGGCGTTTCTGGCTGGAGCAGGCGGGGTGACGCCTGACGCGATTCTCTTCAACGGCGGATTTTTCATCCCGGATATTCTGCGCCGGCGCGTGGCCGATGTGATGGAGCGCTGGTACGGCAAGCGGCCCGCGATTCTGGACAATCGCGACTTGGATCTGGCGGTTGCGGTAGGCGCGGCCTATTATTCTTATGTCCGCGCGACGGGCCAGGGGCTGTTGGTGCGTGGCGGCTTTCCGCGCGCGTATTTCATTGGGCTGGGAGGCGGCGGTGATCTATTGCGGACGATGTGCCTGGTGCCGCGCGGTTCCGAGGAAGGAACTACGCTCGAGATCGATCCCGGCAACTTGCAACTGGTCGCCAACAAACCGGTGTCGTTCCGCCTATACAGCTCGCGCACGCGCACCGAAGACAAACCGGGGGATGTTGTGGACTTCCCGCGAGGCTCCCAAGCCGGCGAGGCTGACCTGCATGAGCACGCGCCTCTCAACGCTGTCCTGCGGTTTGGGAAAACGGGCGAGCGGCTGGCGCCGGTGAAGCTCGGCGCGAAATTGACCGAAGTGGGAACACTCGAAATCTGGGTGGATTCAAAGTCCAGCGAGCACCGCTGGCGCCTGCAATTCGAGCTTCGCAAAGCGGCACAGGAGCAGGGGCCGGCGCGTCCGGCGGCGGTGGTGAGCGACGAAGCTTTAGCCGCGGCCGAGGTGCTGGTTGCCCAAACGTTCGGCGAAGATTTACTGGAGCCGCCGCAGTTGCCCGCACGCTTGGAACAAGCGCTCGCGTTGGGTCGGAATTCCTGGCCGCTTTCGGCGATCCGCAAACTGTCGGATAGCATGTTGGAGCTGGCTGCCGGGCGCAAACGCAGCGCCGCGCACGAACTGCGCTGGTTGAATTTGTGCGGCTTATGCCTGCGCCCCGGCTTCGGTTTTCCAGGCGACGACTTCCGCATTGAGCAAGCGCGCCGCGTTTACGCCGAGGGGTTGGTATTCGCGAACCAGGTGCAGAACGAAATCGAATGGTGGATTTTCTGCGGCCGCGTCGCCGGCGGACTGAACAAAAATCAGCAGACCGACGTGTTCCAACGCCTGTCGCCCACTCTGCTGCCTCGCGGTTCGAAGAAGCCGCCGCGCGTGAATCCCAGCCTGCTGCGTGAAATGTGGCGCGCCGCCGCGAGCCTGGAATTGCTGCCGTTGCAAACCAAGACGCAATTGGGCGAAGAACTGTTAGGGCGCGTGCTGAAGGGCGATGGCAAGGGCGACTTTGTTGAAACCGGCCTGTGGTGCCTGGCGCGGCTGGGAGCGCGGAAGTTATTTTATGGGCCCATCAACCACGTGCTGCCGTCCGCCACGGCCGTGCGTTGGGTGGAAGCTTTGCTCAAGACGCCGCAGGCCGCGGAGGCTGTTTCCGCGCTCGCCCGCCTGACGGGAGATTCCACGCGCGACCTGCCGCCGAGCGCGCTTGATATGGTGCGCCGAGCGTTTCCGGAAATCGACCTGAGCGCCGGGTCGGGCGATAACCTTGCGGCTATGGGGAAAATCTTCGGCGAAGAACTGCCGTCGGGTTTGGTGTTTAGTACGGCTGCGGCCGATGTCGTGGCGTAATGCCGGGGCCTGATGCCGCAACCAATGGATGCCGCAGCATGAATGAGCTGGCCATCGTCGAGTATTTGCGCAAGCTGGCTGCGCGTGCGAATGCCGCGCGCGTGGTGCGCGGTGCGCCGGCGCGTCCCGCACCTGGGAAACGGGATCGCCGGACGGTCAGTGGAGCCCAAGCAGCAAGCGGCCTGATTCTCGGCATCGGGGACGATTGCGCCGTCGTCCGCCCACGTGCGGGCGAGGACCTCCTGTTCAAGTCCGATCAAATCGTCGAAGATATTCATTTCCGTCGCGGCATTGCGCCCGCAATCGTCGGACAGCGCGCACTCGCTCGCGCGCTCAGTGATATCGCGGCCATGGGCGGCGAACCGCGCCTGTGCCTGGTTTCGCTGACGGTGCCGCAGGATCTTGGCGAGCGATTCATCCGCGCGTTTTACCGGGGCTTATTAGCCGAGGCCCGCCGCACCGGCACCGTGCTGGCCGGCGGCGATCTGGCGCATGCCGAAAAGATCTACTGCGACGTTTGCATATTGGGCGCGGTTCCAAAGGGCCAAGCCCTGCGCCGCGACGGCGCCCGCCCCGGCGATGCCATCTTCGTGTCAGGCTCCTTAGGTAAGCCATGGGACCGGCGCATAGAACCCCGTCTGGAGTTGGGGCGGAGCCTGTTGGGCAAGGCCACGGCGTGCATGGACATCAGCGACGGACTGGCGTTGGATCTGCACCGGCTGTGCGTGGCGTCGCACGTTGCCGCGCACGTGACCGCCGTGCCCATCCACCGCGGCGCCACGCTTGACCGCGCCCTGCACGGCGGCGAAGATTACGAATTGCTGTTCACGATGCCAGCGAGCATGCGGCCGCCCAAGGGTGTGATGCGCATCGGGACCGTCGTTCCCGCCAAACACGGCAAAGAGGGAGAAGTCTTCTTTCAAGGCGAACCGTTGCCGCCCCGCGGCTACGACCATTTCCAGCAGCCACTACAATAGTAAGAGTCGTATCGCCGATCCGAATCCGGCGAGGCCTCTTCTAGCCAATTCAGGACTGCTTCGTGCTCCTTTCCACGCCAGCCATCATCACCGTTGTCGCAGTGCTCTGCGCCGCGGCCGGCGTGTGGGTTACTTCGGTCCGCGCGCTTTCCAGGGCGCTGGTCCCATTCGGCGGCGGTGTGCTCATGGGAGTTGCTGCCTTCTGGGTGCTGCCGGAAATGGCGGAATCCCTGCATTGGGTGACGGCGTCGCTGTGGATCGCCTCCGGTTTCGCGACACTGTGGGTGATCGACAAGTTCTTGTACCCGGTATGTCCGGCGTGTTCACAACCCCACGAACATGAGCATTGCCAGGCGGCGCTGCACGGCTTCGGACCGCCGCTTCTGCTGGCCGCGGCTCTGCATGCCGCGCTGGATGGTTGGAGCGTGTCGGCGGCGAATGACGGCTCCTCACACCTGGGCGCGTCGTTCATTTTCGCGATCGCTGTCCACAAGATTCCAGAAGGTCTGGCGCTGGGGGTCATTGCGCGCGCGGCGCTGGCTTCACCGCGTACCGCGTTCGCGTGGTGCGCGCTGGCGGAATCCGCGACTGTGCTGGGTGCGTTCCTGGAGACGGAATTGGCTCCCTACCTGAGCCACTACGTGTTGCAGGCCATGCTCGCGGTGGCCGGCGGAAGCTTCCTGTATTTGGGAGGTCACGCGGTACATGGCGAATGGCGCCGCAGGGGTTCTAGCGCGGCGGCCTTGATGCCCGCGTTGACGGGCGTGGCCGGGCCCACCGTGCTGCGCTTGTTCCGGATTCTGGGATAGCGCCGCGCGGCGCCGCCTCTTCATTCCACAGGCGGTCTGCGGCGATGCCAATCGGTCACGCTCTGGAACGCACGGCCGATGGCGATCACGTGGTTGTCGAAGAACGCCCGCCCCAGGAATGAAATTCCCACCGGCAGGTTGCCCGCGAAGCCGCACGGAAGGGAAATCGCCGGAATTCCGGCCAGATTTCCAGCGGGAATCCACGGCGCGGGCCGCGCGCCGCCTAGCGCATCGGTCACGGGTCCGGCCGGCTCTCCGCGCGATGGAGTCAGGATCAAATCCACGCCACCGTAAAAAATCTCGCGCATGGCCTGGCGCGCCAGCGTGCGGATGCGCATGGCTTTCAGATAGTCCACCGACGGGATGTCGAGGGCCGCTTTCAACGACGCGGCCTGATTCCGGTCCGCCAATTGATCCACGCGGCCATCCCGAATGATGTCCTCGAAAATCGATGCCGCTTCCGCGCCGATGATGGTTTGGATCAGCGCGCCGTGTGGAAAATCAGGAATCTTGATTTCCTTGATCTTAACGCCCATGCCCTTCACGGCTGCCAGCGCGGCTTGCAGCGCCGGGCGGGCGTCCGCGGCCACGCTGTCGAAATCGGCGGGCGCGTAGCCGACGGTGAAATCGGAAACTTTGCGGTCGAATTTCGGCGCATAGGTGAAGCCCCTGCGCGCCGATCCAGGATCCTCTGCGTCACCTCCCGCGATTACCGCCAATACTATGCCGCAGTCCTCCGCGGAACGGCACAGCGGGCCGATCTTATCCAGAGTCCATGCCAGCGACATCGCCCCACGCCGGCTGACCAGGCCGTAAGTGGGCCGAAATCCGGTGACTCCGCAATACGCCGCCGGAGTGATGATGGAGCCGGACGTCTCAGACCCCAGCGCGAAAGCCACCAACCCGGCGGCCGCGGCGACGCCCGAGCCGCTGGAGGAGCCACCCGCCCAGCGCGCGCGGTCCCATGGATTCAGCGCGGGGCCGGTGAGCGATGCGGCGGCGCTGCGGTACCCGACGCCTCCCGCCAGTTCGACCATCGCAAGTTTCCCCGCGAGGATGGCGCCTGCCTTATCCAGCCTCTTGATCACTTGCGCGTCTTCGGTGAAAACCTGAGCGGCGAAGATCTTCGAACCCCACGTGGTGGGATGGCCCTTGACCGCCAGCAGGTCTTTCGCGCCATATGGAATTCCCTGCAGCAGCCCGCGCGTGCGGCCACGTTTGAGATCGTCGTCGACATCTTTTGCTTTCCTGATGGCGCTTTCGCGTAGCGGCCGGGCAAGTGCGTTGTGCGCGGCGCCTATCTTTTCCAGTCGGTCGCAGTAGGCAGTGGTGAGTTCGGCCGCGGAAAATTCCTTCGCGCGCAGGCGCGTGGAGATCTCGCTGATGCTGGAGAACAAAATATCGCTGGAGGGGATCATCGTTCAGGCAGCCTCAAAACGCGTGGCGGGTTCCGTCGAACGTGGGAGCTTCACGGCCGCCATGCTTTGAGACGAGGCTCGATATGCCCCACGCGCGGCGGCCAGCACGGCGTCCGCGTCCGGAGCGGGCGGCCCTTGCGCCACCGCGGGCCGAGCCGCGATGGAGCCCACTGCCGCGATTTTGCCCAGTGCGCGCCGGGTGATTTTCATACCGCCATTATAGGCCACTCTATTGGGTGGCTCCCGCTGGAGCGGCGCAGCGCGCCAGAGCCCGTAATCCATCCGACCTTCATCGGCTTTATGAGTGCGCCCAGGCCCGGGGGGGGAGAGAGAGGACCACTTACGCGTGGCTGGCGGCGAGCGCCTCCAACGCGGCCCGCTCCATCACGGCGCGCGGCGCGCTTTCGCCGGTGAAAATTTCGAACTGGCGCGCGGCTTGCTCCAGGAACATCTCCAATCCGTTAATCACCACCGCGCCTTGCGCCTTGGCTCTCTTGAGCAGCACCGTTTCCAGCGGATTGTATACCATCTCCAGCACCAGCTTGGCGGGGATGCGATCCGCGAAGAAACACTGGTCGACGCGTGGCATCATGCCGAGCGGAGTGGCGTGAATCAGCACGTCGAACGTGCGTTGCTGCACCTGTTCGCGCGTGAGCAGTTCCGCGCCGCAGGCCTTGGCCAGCACGCGCACGCGATCGATGTTACGACCGGTAATGGCCAGCTTCGCGCCCGCCGCCGTCAGCGCGTATGCCGCCCCGCGCGCCGCTCCCCCATTGCCCACCACCAAAGCCGTGGCCTTGCCCAGGCGCAGCCGTTTTTCCAGAGGGCGGGTGACGCCATCGGCATCCGTGTTGGCCCCGCGCCACTTGCCTGCCTTGCGCCAAACCGTATTCACGGCGCCGATACGGCGCGCCAGCGGATCGACGTGATCCAGATAGCGGATGATCTTTTGCTTGTGCGGAATGGTCACGCTGAAGCCCGCCAGAGGCATTTTCTCCGCCAACACGAAGAAGTCCTTGAGCTGCGCCGGCCGCACCAGAAACGGAAGATACACCGCGTCCATCCGGCGCGCCTGGAACGCACGGTTGTGGACCGCGGGAGAAATGGAATGGCGCACGGGATCCGCGATCACGCCATAGATGCGCGCACCGCGGGAGATTTTTTCCACTCGATACAAGTTGCGAAGTTGCCGCGCGGAAACCTGGCCGGTAGCGGTTCCTTCGGCCGCGTTGGGGGCGGCGTACGTATAAACGCCGCCGAAGCCGGGCGACAGCACGCGCGTCGGGAACCCGGCTTCGCCCATCGCCAGCACCACAGTGTGCGTCTTGGGATGGCTGCGGGCCAGATCCAGCACTTTGCAGTTATCGGAAGGTTTTTTGGCGGTGGTAACAATCTTATATCCGTCGGCCGGCACACGCAGCATGCGGCGCATGATCGGATCCAGCGACGGCGTGCCGCCGTAGTTGTGATAGGAGACGATGGCATAAGCGTGCCCGCGCAATCCATCCATGCGCGGAATGCAATTTTCCGCCGTCTCGATCTCCACGTCGATGGCCTTGGCTCCTGCTTCGATCGCGCTTTCCAACACGCGAAGCTGCTCTTCGATGCTGCCATTGAAGCGGCCCATGTTCTGATGGCGGCGGCAGGTGGCGAGGATCACACAATCGCCGTGGCGGCTCAGAAACTTCCGGATTGCCGCGACGCCATGCTGCGGATTCGGCAGGTAGTCCAGGCGGAATTCGAAAAATCGCTCACCCGCGTCGTACTCGCTGCGCGCGTGTTCCAGCAGCGCGTCCACCTGCGGGAAGCCGAGTGCGATGCAGATTTTCGGAAATGGCGTCCGCTGCGGCATCAGAGCGAGAACAGGATACCACGTCAAGGGGGCCCGTCAGCGCGCGGTGCGAAGGGCGCGCATGATTCAGCCGCGGCGGGGCCGTAAGCGGTCTCTAACTTCGAGGTACCACGCTTCCAAGCCACCATTCGTCAGCATGCGGGGGCCGTCACTTGAGCACCCGGCGGGTGCGGCGCGCCGATGGGCCGCGCGCGATACTCAGCTTGAACCGCGACTCTAGGCCTGGCCCTCGCCCTGGCGGATCACCGTCATCGCGGTGGCGATCAGCGAGCCCACGTCGCTCAGATTCGCCGGCACAATGAGCGTGTTGCCGACTTTGGCGAGCTTGCCGAATTCCCCGATATATTGCTCGGCCACGCGCAATTGCACGGCCTGGTAGCCGCCGGGGTCCTGGATGGAGGCGGCAATGCGGCGGATACCCTCCGCGGTGGCGGTGGCGATGGACAGGATCGCCGCGGCCTGGCCTTCGGCTTCATTGATCTGCTGCTGCTTGCGGCCTTCGGACGCCTTGATGGCTGCCTGCTTTTCGCCCTCGGCGGTGTTGACGGCGGCGTCGCGCACGCCCTCCGACGTTAATACCACGGAGCGCTTTTCACGCTCGGCGCGCATCTGCTTTTCCATGGCGGAAAGGATGTCCTGGGGCGGGTTGATGTTCTTAATCTCATACCGCAGCACTTTCACGCCCCACGGCTCGGTGGCTTTATCCAGCTCGCCCACCACGGAAACGTTGATGGCGCCGCGCTCTTCAAACGTCTTGTCCAGATCGATCTTGCCGATCTCCGAACGCAGCGTGGTCTGGGCAAGCTGCGTGATGGCGAAGATGAAGTCGTAAATGCCGTAACTGGCGCGTTCGGCGTTGAGCACCTTGAGGTACAGAATGCCGTCGACGCCCACCTGTACGTTGTCGCGCGTAATGCAGATCTGCTCCGGAATGTCGAGCGCGCGCTCTTTGAGCGAATGCTTGTAGCGGACCACGTCCACGAAGGGCGTCAGGATGTGGAAGCCCGCGTCCAGCACGCCCGCGAATTTGCCGAGGCGCTCCACTACGAACGCGCTTTGCTGCGGCACCACGATGGCCGTCTTGGCCAGAATGATGACCGCCAGCAGAATCAACGCCGCAATAACCAGTATGCTGCCGCTTACACTATCCAACATGATTTTGTCCTCCGGAAATGTTCACACTCGAACGTACAACGTGAGGCCATCCACGCGTTCCACGCGGCAGCGCGAGGCGCGCGCGATGGGAGCGTCGCCGACGTTGTGAGCGCTCCACGCCGCGCCGCGCAATTCCGCCTTGCCGAAGCCGTTCACCGGAATGTCGTCGAGCGCCTGCGCCATCTCGCCCGCGATGGCGTCCACGCGTCCTTCGGGCGTGCTCTTGTTGAAACGCTCCAATAATGGCTTGCGGAATACCAGGATGGCAGCCACCGAAGTGATCACGAACACAACACCCTGCACGGCGAGCGGCATGTGCAAACCCGCTGCCTCCATCAGGCCCACGGCGATCGCGCCCACTCCGAAGAAAATGACGAAAAAGCCGCCTGGCGTCACCACTTCCAGGACCATCAAGACCAGCCCCAGAATCAGCCACGTCCACCAACTCATCGCGAGGAAATCCACAAAGATCCGCCTTCCGCCCGCTCGAAACGCCGCAGGAGCGTTTTCAGCACGAATTATCGCACAAGAGGGACCGAGTGGGGCTGGCAAGTCTAATGACGGGTGTGCGACCCACAAGGTGTGATCCGGCAGTTTTCTTTTTTTGCAGGTATAATCCTAACGTATACATACGTTAGGATAGGAGGCGCCCATTGCCTGAGTCCCTTGCCGCCCTCGAACAAAAACGCTCCAGCATTCTCATGCAGATC
>CAMAUG010000153.1 GCA_945861255.1 Candidatus Sulfopaludibacter sp. SbA3 | reverse complement strand
TCGAAATCGCGATCCCAAATATCGTGCTTGATGGCCTGGAAGTGCCAGACGCGCTCGCCCGTATCAGCCTTCAGGGCGATCAGGGAATTGGCGAACAGATTGTCTCCCAGGCGATCAAAGGCGTAGAAATCGGAAGAGGCGGACCCGGTGGGAACAAAAACCATCCCACGTCTTTGATCCACTACCATTCCCGGCCAGCTATTGGCAGAGCCCGAATACATCCATGCATCCTTGGGCCAAGTGTCGTATCCAAACTCACCCGGATGAGGAATGGTATGAAATGTCCAGCGGACTTTTCCGGTTCTCACGTCGTAAGCGCGGATATCACCGGGAGGCGATCCACGCGTTTCACCCATTCGTCCACCGACGATCAGCAGGTCTTTGTAAATAACGCCGGGGGTGGCCAGGCCGAGCGACACTTTTTCCGGGTCCCTACCCAGACCCTGGCGCAAATCGACCCGCCCTGCTTCGCCAAAACCTGGTACCGTCTGCCCGGTCCGGGCGTCCACCGCGTGGACGTAGAACGAGACTGCGGCGAAGATGCGCTGGTCCTTGCCGTCGGTCCAGTAGGTCAGTCCCCGATTGGAGCCTGCGCCTCTGACTCCAGAGTCATGCTTCCACAGCAATTTGCCGGTTGCCGCGTCCAAGGCTACTATCTTGTGCGAAGGCGTCAGCCCATAGAGAACGCCATTCACCATGATGGGCTGGGTCTCGATGGCGCCATCCGGCTCCGTCGTGTCGTACGTCCAGGCCACCTGCAATTGATTCGCGTTCTCGCGCGTGATTTGCTTGAGTGGCGAATAGCGCGTTTGGTTCGGGCCTCCGTACAGCGGCCAGTCCTGGGTCTTGCCCTTGGCAGCGGCGGGGCCTTGCGCGAACGCCACGCCGGTGTAGGTCAAGACGCACCAGCCCAATGCCAGCGTCAGGACGATATGGGGGGATTGCTTCATCGTTTGGATCCTCGAAACACAGGCAGACCTGCAGATCGTCCCGCTGGTTCTTGATGGTAGGTGAAGCTGCGCTTTGTGTCAAGCGCGTTTCCATCGCGTGTTTCCATCGCGTTTCCATCGCAACAGCGCGAGTCTTATCTTGTCAACGCAAAGCAAGGATGTCGTGTTTTGACGAGACCCGCGAGGGGGGCATTGCAGAGTGAACTCGATCCGGGCGGGGGTCGCGCCCGGGACACTCCGTGGACCTGGCCGGACCGCCCTCCGCCGCGGCACGGCACTGACTATTTCAATTGAGTTTCCACTTCTTCCAACCATGCCGGCCGCTTCAACACCTCTCGAGGGCGGCTGCCGTCGGGCGGTCCAATGATACCGTCGCGTTGCATCATGTCGAGAATGCGCGCGGCGCGACCGTAGCCCAGGCGCAAGCGGCGCTGTAGCGTGGATGTGGAAGCCTTGCCCTGCTCGCACACCACGCGTACGGCCTCCTGATACATGGGATCCTCGGGCCCTTCGATGTCCTCGGCTTCAGGATCGTCATCGTCCGCTGGCGGCGCCAGCAGGAACGATTTGTCGTAATCGGGCTGGGCCTGTTGCTTCCAATACTCCACCACGTCGTTGGTTTCGCTTTCGCTGACGTAAGATCCGTGTACGCGAACCAGACGCGAGGAGCCGGGCGGCAGGAACAACATGTCCCCTTTGCCCAACAGGTGTTCGGCGCCCATCACGTCGAGCACGGTGCGCGAATCCACGCGTGTGGCCACGCGGAAACTAATGCGGGATGGGAAATTCGCCTTGATGAGTCCGGTGATCACATCCACGCTGGGCCGCTGCGTGGCCAAAACCAGGTGCATGCCCACCGCGCGCGCCATCTGCGCCAGGCGCGTGACGGATTCTTCGACGGCGGCGCGTTCGAGCATCATCAGGTCGGCCAGCTCGTCGATCACGATCAGCACATAGGGGATCTGCTCCAGCTCCTCTTCCGGAGCCTCCTCTTCGAACAAGCTGCGCGGCTCGGCTTGCAGCTGGCGAATCTTGCGGTTGTACTGCTCGATGTTGCGCACGCCCCGGGATGCCAGCAATTTCAAGCGCCGCTCCATTTCCAGGACGGCATTGCGCAGCGCGTTGGTGGCCTTTTTTGCGTCCGT
Organism: Candidatus Sulfopaludibacter sp. SbA3; assembly: GCA_945861255.1. GTDB lineage: Bacteria > Acidobacteriota > Terriglobia > Bryobacterales > Bryobacteraceae > Palsa-187. The sequence goes on along the minus strand of CAMAUG010000153.1, from coordinate 6,845 downwards.
GATGACGGGCGTGAGCAAGTGCGGGATTCCTTCGTAGAGACCGAACTCCAGGCGTTTGGGGTCCACCATGATCATGCGCACCTGGTCCGGCGTGGATTTATACAGGATCGACATGATCAGCGAATTCAGCATCACGCTCTTGCCCGCGCCGGTGGAGCCGGCGATCAATAAGTGCGGCATGGAATCGAGCGCCGCCACTTTGATGCGCCCGTTGATGTCCTTGCCCAACGCCACGGTGAGCGGCGAGGGCGAATCGCGGAATTCGTCCGACTCCAGAATTTGGCGCAGCGAGATGACTTCGCGCTTGGAATTGGGCACTTCAATGCCCACGGTAGGCTTGCCGGGAATGCGCTCAATCAGAATGGATTCCGCTTGCAGGCCCAGACACAGGTCTTCGGTCAGCGTCGTAATGCGCGAGTATTTCACGCCGGCCTCGGGCTTGAATTCGAACGTGGTCACCACCGGTCCCGGATTGATCTGCGTCACCGAGCCGTGCACGTTGAACTCTTCGAACTTCGATTTGATGAGGGCGGCGGTCTCCTTGAGTTCATGACTATCGAATGTGGTGCGGCCTTGCGGTTCGTTCAACAGGCTAGTGGGTGGAACCTGAAACACGGCTTTGCGCAGCGGTCCGGGCGGCGGCTGTTTGGTCTTCCGGCCCCGCGAGATTTCCACGGGAGCGGCGGCTTCGGGTTCAATCTGGATCGGCTCGGGAGCCTCGTATTCCAACGTGCGGATTGGGATGTCTTCCGGAGCGAGTGGATGCTTCTGCTCCGTGGACGTGGGTGTAAACGGCGGCGCGGAATCGCGGAGTAGAGGAGCTTGGGTTTCCGCTTCCAGTGATTCCTGCCGTGCCATCGCCCGTCTCAGCGAGCGCCTCTCCGCGCGCTGCTTGGCGATCAAGGCGCGCTGATCGCGCCACGCATTCCAGCGCGCGGCAATGTCCCGGCCCCACCGGGCGGGACGGCGGAACCAGCGGAGCGCCATGGCGACTTCGAAGGTCGATACCAGATAGAGTCCCAGAATCCAACACACCGCGACGAACATCGCCGCGCCGGTCAGGTTCATGGACGCTGCAAGGCTGTCGGCCAGCATCCGGCCCGCCAGTCCCCCGGCAGGCACCACGCCGGCTGTTGGGCGCCATTCGGAAGCGAATCCGAAAGCCGCGCAAGTGGAGGCCACCATCAGAACCGCGCCGAAAATCTTGGCCCAGGGGGCCGGGATCGCCGCTTGGCGGATCCACTTCCATCCCAGTATCAAAATCAACACTGGGATCGCGAAAGCCGTAAGGCCGAAGAGCTGCAGCAGAAAATCCGCGAGGTGAGCACCCACCCGCCCGGTGAGGTTCAGCGGCTTGGCCACCCCGTTGACGGTGTTCCACGAAGGATCGAAAGGATGGTACGACGCCAGGCCCAGCAATAGAAACAGGCCTGTGAACAAGAACACCACGGCGACGGCTTCATTGAGCCTCGCGTGAGAAGTAGGTCCTAAAAGTCTCATTCCCCGCCAAAGCGGAAGAACTGAGCCAGAGCAATTACTATTATGCCAAAAATCAACCGGTAAGCGATGAAGAGGTTGAGAGTGCGGCGGCGGAGGTAGTTCATGAAGAATTCGATCACCAGGTATCCGGCGAGACCGCTGACCAGAATTCCCACCAGGAAAGCCGTTTGCATTTCAGGCGGCAGGCCGCCTTCCTGGTAGAGATCGTAAAAATCTTTCAACGCGGCCGCGCCCACCGCGGGCGTGGAAAGCAGGAAGGAAAACCGGGCCGCGGCTTGGCGGTCGAAGTTTCGAAACAAGCCGGCCGCGATGGTGATGCCGCTGCGCGACGTCCCGGGAATAATGGAAAGTGTCTGCGCCAGTCCGATGAGGATGGCGTCGGCCATGTTCAAATGCGACAGGTCTTTTTGCCGGCGCCCGGCGCGCTCGGCCAGCCACAGAACGCCCGCGATCGCGATCATCATGGTGCCGATCACGGTAGGATTGCGCCACGTGGTTTCGGCCTGTTCTTTGAATATGTAACCAAAAACGCCGATGGGAAGCGTCCCCACGGCCATCAGCCACAGCAACATGCGATTCCGGCCCAGCGTGGGATCTCCGTCAAAACGGGCGCCGAAACCCTGCGTGATCACCTGGATCCAGTCTCTGAAAAAGTAGAGGACGATCGCCGCGAGCGTCCCGGCGTGTAGAGCGATATCGAAGGCCAGCGAGTGCGGCTCCCAACCGAACAGCCACGGCACCAGCACCAGGTGCGCGGTACTGGAGATAGGCAGGAATTCCGTCAGGCCCTGGACGATGCCCAGAACGATCACCTGAAACAGAGGCATGAACTCTACAGAGTAACGCATTCGCGGCGAACCCCTGTGGCGATTGTTAGCTGGATAATCTATCCGGCTACCTGGCCTGCCAAGGGTGCGGCGGCGCCCTCATTGTCCATGGAAAACGCCGCGCTGCCGCTACGCGCAGCCTCTCCGCGTTATCCTTAGTGAAACATGGCGACCGCCACCGTCATATTATTGCTGCTGCTCGCCGGAGCACTCGCGTATTCGGCACTCTCCGTCATCGCGGCAATCCGTTATCTGGCAGTCGCTCCCCCGCGCGAGACCGGGCCGCGGGAGGCAGTAAGCATCCTCAAGCCGCTGGCCGGCCTGGATGAGGGTCTGGAGGAGAACCTGCGCAGCTTCTTCGAACAGGACTACGGAGATTTCGAGATCATCCTGGCCGTGGCCGCGGAGTCCGATCCGTGCGTCCCACTGGCACGGCGCGTGTGCAACGAGCATCCCGGCGTCCAGGCGCGCCTGCTGGTGGTAGGCGAGGAGCCGTACCCGCACGTCAAGGTCTACAAGCTTGCGCGCATGATCGCCGAGGCGCGGCACGATCTGATCGTCATGAGCGATAGCGACATCCGTGTCACACCCGATTTTCTGCGCCGCGCCGCCGCCGAATTTCAAGACGGAGAGACGGCGCTGGCCACCTGTCCGTACCGGGCTGTCGCGGGCGCAAGCTTTTGGTCGAAACTCGAAGCCCAAGGCATGAACACAACGTTCTGGCAGGGTGTGCTCACCGCGCGCATGCTGGAAAGCATGAAGTTCGCCGTAGGTCCCACCACCATCGCTCGCCGTAAAATGATCGCGGCAATCGGCGGCCTGGAAGGCCTCAAGGACTACGTCGGCGCCGAGGATTTCGAATTGGGCAAGCGCGCCGCAGCGGCCGGCTTCCACGTGATCCTATCCTCATGCGTGGTGGAGCACCGCATCGGCAGCGAAACCGTGGTGCAGAACTTCGCGCACCGCATCCGCTGGGGACGCACCAGCCGCCGCTCGCGCCCCGCCGGATACTTCGGACAGATCTTCACCTATCCTCTGCCGCTGGCGCTTCTCGCGTGGGCGGCACATCCGCAATGGTGGCACGTGGTGGCGACGACCGCGGTGCTGCGCTACGCCTCCGCGTGGATGACGTCTCAAGTGGTGCTGGGCGCGCGCCTGAATTGGCTGTTGCTGCCGGTGGAAGACATCCTCGGGTTCGTGTTCTGGTTCGCCGGATTTTTTGGGAACACAATCGTCTGGCGCGGGACGACATACCAGATCGACCGCGAGGGGCGAGCGGTATAGCTGGTAACGAGGACGCCTTTCGGAGCCTCCGATTTAGACTCGAATGCTATTCTTGAACTCGGGTAACTCGAAATGAAACTTCTCTCACTCTTCGCATTATTGTTGGCTTCCACGCTGGCCGCGAAGTCCCTGGACGTGTACACGATTGACGTCGAAGGAGGAAAGGCCGTGCTGTTCGTGGCGCCTTCAGGTGAATCGATGCTGATTGACGCCGGTTGGCCGCAACTGCCTAATCGTGAAGCCTCCACTAACAGGATCGTGGAGGCGGTGAAGGCGGCCGGCCTGAAACAGATCGACCACCTGGTGATTTCGCATTTCGACGGCGATCATCTGGGCGACGTTCCGCAACTCGCCTCCAGGATTCCCATCCGACACATTTACGATCACGGAGCCTTCCAGCCCCCAGACAGGATCAATGACCGCTTCAAAGCGTATGCCGAGCTTCGCCAAAAGATAGGCCACACTGTGCTGAAGCCGGGCGATAGGGTTCCCCTCAAAGGAGTCGTCGTCGACGTGGTGACGTCTGACGGCAAGTTCATCGAGAAGCCCCACAAAGGTGGCGGTCAGCCGAACCCGCTGTGCGCGACGAATCCGCAAGCGGCTGTCATCGAACGCGACGTGGAAGACAATCTCTCCGTTGGGCTTCTGATCACGCTGGGCAAGTTCAGTATGATCGATCTGGCGGACCTGGAGGCACATCACAACCATGAACTGGTCTGTCCCATCAACTTGATCGGCACGGTGGATGTGTACCACGTGAATGTCCACGCCCAATTCAAGGGCATGGCTCCGGAGTTGATCGGCGCGCTGCGTCCGCGGGTGGCCCTGGTGGGCAATGGAGCCAGGAAGGGTGGCGATGTCGCCAGTTGGCCTCTGCTACGCGCGACTCCGGGCCTGGAGGATATTTGGCAGGATCATTTTTCCGCCGCCGGCACGAAGGACACCAACCCGCCCGAGGATTTCATCGCCAATCTGGAGCCGGTGGACGGCGGGAAGTTGATCAAGCTCTCCGCGCAATCGGACGGGACGTTCACGGTCACCAACACCCGCAACGGCTTCCAGAAGACCTACAAGCACAAGCCGTAGTTCCGCGCGAGCGGCGAGGCAGCCGCCCGGTTGGCAGACAACGAGCGCACTCTTATTTTTCGGGGAGCCGGGTGGTTTGACGAGCCACGATCTGCCAGCCGCGCGGCCCTTGACCCTTCACCAAGACCCACAGGATGTTGAGGTGGTTGTCAACCATGGCGCCGGGTTTGCCGTTGCGAAGCTCATTGACGCCTCTCACCAAAGCGACATTCCCGTACATCCTGACCGTGGTGTCGTGGAACGTTAACGATTCCGTGATTCCTGGACCTGCAACGGCTTTCAGAACCTCGTCTTTGTTCTGAAGCGCCGCCGACGAGTGGCTATACGTGAGGTCGGGATGGTAGATCTTGTCGAGCATGGCAACATTCTTCTTGATGGTGGCTTGCGTCATATCTTCAAGAGTGCCCATGACGGCTTTTTCATCTTTGCTTTCGATGTTGGCAGCTGGCAGGGCCACGGCCGACGAAAGCATTCCGCAAAGAACCGCTACAACCCAATTTTTCATGACTAAAATCTTATAGGAAGCGGCGCGGAATGTCCAGGCCCAGGCTGGAGAAACCACTCGCAACACGCTACTCTCGGTAGAGATGCAAGTGCCCATTAAGCGTGCGGTGGAGCGTGTTCCCGGCGGAATGATGATCGTCCCGCTGTTCCTCGGCGCCATCACGGCCACACTTGCGCCCAATACCGCCAGTTTCTTTGGATCGTTCACCGGCGCTCTCTTCACCGGCGCCTTGCCCATTCTGGCTGTGTTCTATGTATGCCTGGGCGCGACCATCCCGTTTGAAGCACTTCCACGGGTGGCACGGCGCGGCGGTGCGCTGCTGGGGGCGAAAATCGCCGTGGGAATCCTGGCAGGGCTGGTGTTTGGCTATCTACTGGGGGAGCGGCCCATTTTGCACGGATGGTTCGCGGGACTCTCCACGCTCGCGGTAGTCGCGGCCATCAACGATACGAACGGCGGGCTCTACATGGCCCTGATGAATCAATGCGGACGTTCTGAAGATGCGGGCGCCTATACGCTGATGTCGCTCGAAAGCGGTCCGTTTCTGACCATGCTTACGTTGGGCGTGGCTGGATTATCGGCGTTCCCCTGGCAGACTCTCGCTGGCGCGATATTGCCGCTTGTGGTGGGCCTCATACTTGGCAATCTGGATCACGAATTACGCGCTTTTCTGGGGCGCGCCGCTCCCACGTTGATTCCGTTCTTCGGGTTCGCGCTGGGCGCCACGCTCGATCTGCATCGCGTCTGGCAAGCCGGGATGCTCGGCGTCGCACTGGGACTGACGGTGGTGGTGGTCTCCGGCGCCGCCTTGCTGGCCGCCGATCGAATCACCGGAGGCAGTGGAACGGCGGGACTAGCGGCCGCATCCACCGCCGGCAACGCGGCGGCTGTTCCCACCATCGTGGCTTCAGCCAATCCGGCGTATGCCGACGCCGCCGGACCGGCCACTATCCTGGTGGCGGCCAGCGTCATTGTCACGGCCCTCTGCGTTCCACTGCTGACCCTGTGGTGGGCCGGGCGGACGGCGCCTTCGAAGCGATCATGAACGCCGCGGCGCGGATCGTGATGATTGCCGACGATCTATCTGGCGCGGCCGACTGCGCCGTGAGTTGCGCCGTCCAGGGTCTCCGCACGGTTGTTCAATTGTCCGAATCGCAACACCCTGAGCACGCCGCGCAAGTATTGGCGATTGACGCGGCTACGCGCAGCATGCCTGCCGATGGCGCAGCCGCCACCGTTGCGCGTTTGGTTGCGGCGCACGGCGGCGCGCCTGGCCGAGTCCTTTTCAAGAAACTTGACTCACTTCTCCGGGGCCACGTGGGCCCTGAGCTGGCCGCGATGCTGAAAGGCCGGACTCCGTCTGTAGTCGTGATGGCGCCCGCGCTCCCTTCGCAGGGGCGTACCACCGTCGACGGGTGCCAGCGGCTGAATGGCGAACGAGTGGCTAACGCGGACGCGCCTCGAATGCTTCAGGCCGCCGGGCTCACGTCCGCCGGAATCGATCTTGCTGCCGTTCGTGGCGGTTCACGGCAATTGACAACGAAGATGGCCGGCCTCGCACGCAGTCATGATGTGCTGGTTTGCGATTCGGAAACCGAAGCAGACCTGCAATCGGTCGCCGCAGCCTGCGCGGCCTTGGCGCA
>CAMAUG010000152.1 GCA_945861255.1 Candidatus Sulfopaludibacter sp. SbA3 | reverse complement strand
AGATCTCACGTATGGATTTCTCGCGAATATTTCCAACAGGCGCTACGCCCGTGCACACCGTCACGTCGCCGTTGGCTTGCAATTGAAGCGTGGTGAGCGCGTTGCACGACCGTTGTTTTTCGTGAGCGCTGTGTGTTTGCATGGAAACCCGCGAAGCCGCAGGATCCTCGAAATAAGGAATCATCGCCTCCAACTGCTCCATCGAATTCGCGATATGCGACTTGCCGGAAAGTTTCATGGCGATCAACCGCCGGACATTCGACACGGCGCGGGCCGTGTCCGCGGGCCAGTTGCCGCTGTGCAGCCACCATTCAGTATCGTCCGGCGTGTTGTAGTTCTGCTCAATGGGCTGGAAGAACACTTCGACGCCATCCTGCTGCGCGAACTCCGCCAGTTTCACGGTGTCCGCCAAATTGTGCGACATGATCACGTTCTTCAGCCGGATGGTGTAACGCAGACCGTGTTGAAGGCGCATGCTCTTGAAAGTCTCAAAGCTGCGCGACGTGCGCTCCCAGAAATTCGGCTGGCCGCGAACTTTGGTGTGGGTGTCTCCCAAGCCGTCCATGGAGATGGTGATCTTCCAGGGGTCGGCCAGCGCCAGCCTCTGAATCTTTCCTTGATCTTCCCAGTAGCCGTGCGTCAGGATCTCCAGAAACAACCCCAGCCCGCTCGCGTGGCGCACCAGATCCACCGCGAACGGCTTCATCAACGCCTCGCCGCCGGAAATGCAAACGTGCACAGGCCCCAGCCACTTCCGCAGGTCCGTGAAGACGGTCTTCCAATCCTCTAAGGTGAGGTTTTCTTTGAACTTGTTCTTCCAGATGTCGCAGTGCAGGCACCTGGCGTTGCAGTTTTCCGTCAGCAGGACGATGGTGGAAACCGGCCGGCAACGGGAAGCAAAACGGCCTCCCGCCAGTGTCCGCAGCCGGTAATTGAAGCCCTCATAGAGACGCCATTGAGCCCACGCGAGGCGGTCAGACATCATTCGAATCCCTTGGACAGAAGTTTAACATACCCTCTTAGATCGGCCATTTTTTGCCGAGTGACGAGCCCGCGGGCGCGGAAATGCACGGCCGTGTTACCGGCGGCCAGCCAGCGTTTCCTCGTAATATCGCTCGTACTGCGGAATGATGCTCTCGGTGCCGAAGCGATCGCGCGCTTGAGCGCGGCCGGCGGTAGCCAGGCGCCCGTGGAGCGTGTCGTCCGTCAGCAGCGCAACGGCGCGCCGGGCTTGCGCCGCGATGTCCCCCACCGTTTCCATATAGCCGCTTTCGCCGTCGGTGATTACTTCCGGCACGCCGCCGACGCGCGTGGCCACAGGTACCACGCCGCACGCCATGGCCTCCAGCGCGACCAGTCCGAATGACTCCATCTCGCTGGGCATCAGCAGCACATGGGCCAGGGGGATCAGGCGCTCGACATGGTTCTGCTTTCCCAGGAATGACACGTGGCGTTCGATCTTCAACTCGCGCGCCAGATGTTCGGCGGGCGCGCGGTCCGGGCCGTCCCCCACCATCAACAGGTGCGCGGGCGTATGCTTGCGCACCTCGGCCAGGATTCGGACGCAATCGAGCGTGCGTTTGACGGGCCGGAAATTGGACACGTGAATCAGCAGCTTTTCGCCGCCGGGCGCGTAGGCCGCCGCACCGGCCTTCTGGTCATCGGGCCGATAGAGATCGCAATTGATGAAATTATTGATCACGCGAATTTCGCTGGTCACGCCGAATACTTCGACGGTCTGGCGCTTGAGATCCTCGCTGATCGACGTCACCCCGTCCGATTGCTCGATGGAAAACTTGGTGATCGGGAAATACGACGGGTCCGCGCCCACCAGCGTGATATCGGTGCCGTGCAGCGTAGTGATGAACGGCAGACGCCGTTTCGGCGCGATCATCTGGCGGGCCAGCATGGCCGAGATCGAATGCGGAATGGCGTAGTGCACGTGCAGCAGATCAAGCTGATAATCCTCCGCCACTTCCATCATGCGAGAGGCCAGCGCCAGGCAGTAGGGCGGATATTGAAACAGCGGATAGTTGGAAACTTCCACTTCGTGGTAACGGATGCGAGGAATGCCGGGGTCCAGCCGGATGGGATTCGAGTACGTGATGAAGTGGACGTTGTGCCCGCGATTAGCCAGTTCCAGACCGAGTTCCGTGGCGACGATGCCGCTGCCGCCGTAGGTGGGGTAGCAAGTGATGCCGATATTCATCTGGCGCACCTACCAATAGATCAAATTCAGCACCACCACCGCCGCGCCCACAATCACCGCGAGCACGGCCGGGCGGCGGAACCACGGCTCGTGAGAATCGCTGGGGATGTCCGTCACGCCGTAGACCAATCCGCGCAGTTCTTCCACCGGGCGGGGCTCGGTGGCTAAACTCACCGCCAGCGTCGTCAGGAAGCACGCCGTCCAGGCGAAAATCGCCATCCAGAAATTCTGCGCCATGCTCGAGGGAAATTCGTGCAGCGCGGAAAGCCATCCGCCCTTACCTTCGGCCACGGTAAAGCCATGCACCAGGGCAGCCGCGCCCGTTCCCGAGAGCAAACCAGTGAACGCGCCGTGCCCCGTGGTACGCGTCCAGAACATTCCCAGCAGGAACGTCGCGAACAGTGGCGCGTTGACGAAGGAGAAGACCAACTGCAGGACATCGTTCAGGTTGTTGTACCCTCGCGCAAGGTAAGCCGCCGCGATGGAGAGCGCGATTCCCCCCACCGTCGCGGCACGCGCCACCAGCAAGTAGTGATCGTCATTCGCGTTCCTGCGTATGTAACTTTGGTAAAGATCGTAAGTGAAAACGGTGTTAAACGCGGTGACGTTGCCGGCCATGCCGCTCATGAAGGACGCCATCAGCGCCGTCAGGCCCAGTCCCAGCATCCCCGATGGATAAAAGTAGGCCATCATCGTGGTCAGAGCAAGGTCGTAGTTCACACCATCGCCCTTGGCGGGAAGCGAGTAGCCCACGTCCATTTGCATCAGCGCGACTGCGGCGATGCCGGGCACGATCACGATGAACGGCATGATCATCTTGGGCACGGCGGCGATGAGAGGCGTGCGCCGCGACTCCGACATCGATTTCGCGGCCATGGCGCGCTGGACAACCAGATAATCCGTGCACCAATAACCGAACGACATGACGAATCCCAAGCCGGCCACCAACCCAAACCATTCGATGCCCATCGAGTTTTGCGACGTCGCGCCCGTATACTTCCAGGCGTGCGTCATGGAATCCGGCAGGCGCGCGGCCATGGCGGACCAGCCGCCGGCCTTGCGCACCGCCATGATCGCCAGCGGCGAAAAACCGATTACGATCAGGAAGAACTGCAATACTTCGTTGTAGATCGCGCTGGTCAGGCCCCCCAGGAGCGTATAGATCAACACGATGGCGGCGGAAAGCAGTACGCATTCCGTGAACCCCCACCCCAGGATCAGCTGAAACAGAGTGCCCAATGCGTACATGGAAATGCCGGAGGAGAATATGGTCATCGCGGCGAACGTGGCCGCGTTGAGCGCGCGGGTTTTCTCGTCGAAGCGCAGCTTCAAATACTCCGGCACGCTACGTGCCCGGCTGCCGTAGTAAAACGGCATCATGAAGACCCCCACGAAGATCATCGCGGGAACCGCGCCCACCCAGTAGAAGTGGAAGGTCAACAAGCCGTACTTCGCGCCGGACGCGCACATGCCCATCACTTCCTGCGCCCCCAGATTCGCGGCGACGAACGCGAGGCTGGTCATCCACAGAGGAACGGAGCGGTGCGATGTGAGAAAATCCTCGCTGGTTTTCACGCGGCGGCGCACGAACCAGCCCACGGCCAGCACCAGCAGGAAATACGCCGCCAGTATCGCGATGTCGATGGCGCCGAGCGTAATCTTCATAAGAAGTGCCGTGACAGCAAAAAGCCGCGAGCGGTAACCGCCCGCGGCTTTAAAATTATACGACTATCGTGCGTCAGGCCAGATCCGCGTCGCGCATCGGCATGCGGCGCAGCCGTTTGCCCGTCGCCTTGAAGATGGCGTTGCCCACCGCCGGGGCAATGCCCGGAGTGCTGGCTTCTCCCAGGCCTCCCGGATTCTCCGTGCTCATCACAAGGTGCGTATCGATCGCAGGCATTTCGTGAATGCGCAGCATTTCATAGTCGTGGAAGTTGGACTGCTTGACGCGGCCCTTTTCGATGGTGATGGCGCCTTTCAAGCACGCCGTCAACCCGTAGACAATGCCGCTCTCCACTTGCTGGCGCGCGGTGGCGGGGTTCACGTGATGGCCGCAATCCACCGCGCAGGTGACTTTGTGGATTTTCAACCTGCCGTTGGTGACGGACACTTCCGCGACCTGCGCCGTATAGCTGCCGATATTGTTCACTACGGAGATGCCTTGGAAGCGGCCCGCCGGAGCCTTGCCCCAGCCAGCTTTTTCCGCCGCCAGGTTCAGCACGTTCAGCATGCGCGGATTGTCCTTCAACAAGCGCCTCCGGAATTCCAGAGGGTCTTTGCCGCCCGCCGCCGCCAGTTCGTCAATGAAGCTCTCCGTGAAGAACGTGTTCTGCGAATAACCCACGGAGCGCCAGTACGTCACGGGCACGTGCACGTCGGGCCGGTGATAATCCACCTGGATGTTCGGGATTCCGTACTCGATGTCGTGAATTCCTTCGACGGCGGTGCGCGCCAGGCCGTTCTGATCCACTGCCGGGAACGGAGGCGAAGCCACCTTGGCGGTGAACGCCGTGGGCCAGCCGCCGGCATCCAGCGCGCCCGCAAACTTCACGTAGGAAGCTGGCCGGTACAAGTCATGCTGCATGTCGTCTTCGCGCGACCACGTCAGCTTCACTGGCGCTCCGGCGGCCTTCGCGATGGCCACCGCCTCACCGACGTAATCCACACTGCCGCGGCGCCCGAAGCCTCCGCCCATGAACATGGTATTCAGCTTCACCTTCTCGGGAGCCACGCCCGCGGCCTGCGCGGCAAGGTCCCGCGCGAAGGTTTGCATCTGCGTGGGGGCCCATACTTCGCAGCCGCCGTTGCGGACCACGGCCGTGCAGTTCATCGGCTCCATGGGAGCGTGAGAAAGATAAGGGGCTTCGTACACCGCCTCTAGTTTCTTCGCAGCGCTGGCGAGAGCGGTTTCGGCGTTGCCAACTGAGCGCGCGGGAACGCCCTTCTGCTGGATCTTTTCGATGAACAACTTCGTAATCGCCGCGCTATCCACCGCGCCGCGGCCGTTCTCATCCCATTTGATGTCGAGCGCCTTGCGGCCCTGCATGGCTGCCCAGGTGTTCTCGGCGATGACGGCAACTCCGCCGCCCGCCGTCATGGTGCGCCCGCCGCTGGTGCTGGTGGCGCTGGGGATCAGGAGCACATCCTTCACGCCGGGCACCGCCTTGGCCTTAGTGGCGTCAAAGCTCAGCACCTTGCCGCCGAACACGGGGCTGCGCTCCAGCACGGCGTACAGCATGCCGTCCAGCCTTGCGTCGATGCCGAACTTGGTCTTGCCAGTGATCTTGTCGTGCGTCTCCAGCCGCTTGATGGGCTTGCGGATGAGCTTGAAGTCCTTGACTTCCTTCAGACGAACGGTCACGGGCACCGGGAGTTTGGCAGCCTCCGCCGCGATGGCGCCGTAGTTGAGGCGCGCGTTGTTCGCTGGGTTGATGACAAAACCGTTCTCCGTGCGAAGCGATGACGCGCCGATGTTCCAGCGCTTGGCGGCCGCTTCCAGCAGCATCGCGCGTGCTGTCGCGCCCGTGCGGCGCATCGGCTCAAAGTAGGAACGGATGCTGAAACTGCCCACTACGCCTTGCACGGCGCCGTACAATTGAGGATCGACGGGCGCGAATTCGTAGCGGAGCTTGCTCCAATCGGCATCCAGCTCATCGGCCAGCAGCATGGCCAAACCGGTGAGAGAGCCTTGCCCCATTTCGGCCTTGGGCGCGATGAACGTCAAGCTATCGTCGGTGCCGATGTGCAGGTACGCAGCCGGATTGACGACGGGAATGCGATTGAACTGAGCTTCCAGTTTTTCGCGCTCCGGCAGCACGAAGCCCAGCACCAGACCGGCCGCGCCGGTAGCGCCGATCTTCAGAAAATCGCGGCGATCGGGTTTAGTGACGCGGGTCATGCCTTACCTCCTTGCGCCGACTGAAGCTCGGCGGCGCGATGCACCGCCTGGCGGATCTGCGAATACGTTCCGCAGCGGCACACGTTGCCGCGCATGGCTTCGTCGATATCGGTGTCGCTCGGCTTCGTGTTCTTCGAAAGCAGGGATGCCGCCTGCATGATCTGCCCGGACTGGCAGTAGCCGCACTGTGGGACATCGATCTCCTCCCAGGCCCGCTGGACGGCGTGGTTGCCATCGAGCGAAAGCCCTTCAATGGTGGTGACGTTCTTGCCCTCCACGCCCCGCACGGGCGTGATGCAGGAGCGGACGGCGCTGCCGTTCACGTGGACGGTGCATGCGCCGCACAGCGCCATGCCGCACCCAAACTTGGTGCCGGTCAAACCAAGCATGTCGCGGACCACCCACAGCAGCGGCATTTCAGGGCTGGCGTCCACGGTCTGCGGCTTGCCGTTTAAGATGAACTGAACTTTTGCCATCGAGAATCCTCCCCATCTGGCTCGAAATAGCTGGCTGCACCAGGATAACGCAAGATTCCGTTGCGAAGAATGGGTGCTAGCAGCAGATGCAGAGTGTGCGATCTGAAAGTGAGGAGGAACGGATGATCAGGCAGTCCGATCCTGCTCCAGCGGTGGCTATCTCGCCCGGGCCTGAGCGCGGCCCGGGCCGGTAAAACTGCGCTAGTGTAAATGTAGTGCGATCCACTCTGCCACTCGCGTGCCGCGCGATTCTCGGAGCGTCCGGGAGGCTGGTGCCTGGCACGATGCGCGAGGCGTGGCGCGAACAATGGCGCGGCGATTTGTGGGAGTGGATGCTCGACGCCGCGAAGGGCGGCGATTCCGAGGCCCATTTCGCACTTCTCAGCCATACGAAGCAGGCCTTCCGCGAGGCGCTGGAAGCGAGGTTCCACAGCGAATCGGGCGCGGCCGGCGTGCGCGAATTGTGGGGGCATCCGCGCTTCTGCCTGGCGCTGTGCGCGGTGCCTATCGTCGCGTTAGCTCTGGCCAGCGGTGGATTCCGCAATTTGCGATTGCTGGCCCGCGGCTTGCCGTATCCGGACGCATCGCGCCTGATGGTGCTGGCGCAGGGTCCGCCGGTGTTTGGACTGCGCATCGGTTTCAACGAGCGTGAGCTGCGGGAATTCAAATCGAAATCGAAGACGTTGGAGGCGGTGGCTTCCTACGTGTGGCGTACGCAGCGCGTGGCATCGGGCGATTGGCGCAAGGGTGCCGTGAATGCATCCACTGCGTACGTGAGCGCGAATTTTTTCGAAGTACTAGGTGCATCGCGGACACTCCATGATCCGGCCGAGTTTCTAGTGAGTCATGCATTCTGGCGCGAGCAATTGGGCGGCGACCCCAACATGGTGGGCCGAAGCTTCGAAATTGGCGGCCGTACCCTGCGGCTGGCGGGTGTCTTGCCCAAGGACTTTTCGTTTCTGTCGCCGGCGATTGCCGTATGGGCCCTGGATAGCGCGGATCCAGCGCCGCCTCCTGCACGTTGGTGGCTGGGCCTAAAGGGCGCCGTGGCCCGTTTGCGCCCGGAAGCCACACCCGCTGGGGCGGAAGCCGAGCTGCATCAGTTACAAGTGCAAGCCGGCGTAGCCCGCCGCAATTTCCGCATGAAGGCCGCGCCCATCGCCGAGTTGTTCCATGGACAGTTGTGGTCTTACGGAGTGGACCTTTTGATGGCCGTTGGATTCGCGCTGCTGTGGGCCATGGCCGGCGCCGCCGGGGACTACCGCCGGGGACGGACGATCGGGCCCGCTGCGCGCTACTGGGCATTTTTCGCCGCGAAGCCAGTGCTGTTGTTGTGTGCGCTCTTCGTGTGGCTATTCGAATTCACCGGCGTCAGCACGCTGGGCGTTACAGGAGGACTGCAAAGCCGCGGCGGCCCGTTGCTGGTGTGGTGGACGTTCTTATGCGCCTTCCTGATCTTTTTATGGGCGTGGCGCGATCAACCCAGCCGCTGCCGTGTCTGTCTCCAACGCATGCACCAACCGCTGCGGATCGGAGTCCCTGGCCAGATCCTGCTGGCAAATTCCGGCGAAGAAGTGATGTGCCCGCGCGGACACGGCGTCGTGTACACGTCGGAGTCCGTGCTGGGCTCGGAGATGTCGAAGCGCTGGATGGGTTTTGAGGATTCGGTGAAGTAGGGTACTCGCTGGAGGAGCCGCCTCAGAGAACGGGCCCGCTTTCGATCGCGTTCAAGCGCGCCAGGAATTCACGCGCGGTTGACAATCCTGGCGGATTTCCAATCTGCCGGAAAATGCCGCTTGTTGCCCGTGACCACGTAGTGGGCGGAGGCAGCCTCGGCGCACTCAAGGAACCGGTTGTCGGGCTCATCCGGGCAGACGCGAAGTCGGGATGCTCGGCTCGACGATCAGGGCTTCGCGCCGGATGAATTCTTGCAGCCATTGAACCCGAAAGGGATCGAGCGTAGTTCCGGCCGGGCCAACACTTCGGCATACTCAGCGAGAATCGGCCGGGAAACCACCATTTCGGCGTAGTGGCTCGTAATCACGTCGACTGCGGCAGCTTCAGCGCCTTGGACCTTAATCATGGCGGACACCAGGACGTTTGTGTCCAGCACGACCCGAATCATGCCGCCGGGTTGGTGAGCTTTCGGCGGATGCGGCGGACGGCGGCGATCTCCGCATTGATCTCACGCGGTGACAACCGGTCCGTACCTTTTGCGCGGGCATCTTCACGCAGGAGACGCACGGCCTCGGCGAAGCTTGTGGGTGCCGTTAGAGACTCCCGTTCGTAACGGCGTAGCGCCTCGCGAAATAGCTCGCTCATCGTCCGGTTCTCCTTCCGGGCGATCCGCTCCGCGGTTTTGAATTGCGCGGGAGGAAGTGATATTGAGATGGTTTTGGTGGTTCTCATGGGTCGTGCT
>CAMAUG010000151.1 GCA_945861255.1 Candidatus Sulfopaludibacter sp. SbA3 | reverse complement strand
CTTCGCACAGCGCTGGACCACAGTTTCTGTTACTAACGACGTCCCATGTGGGCGTCCAATACTGTCAATGAACGTGATTCAGTAAAGCGCCGGGATTTCTTCACGCTCCTCGGCGGTGCGGCGGCCGCTTGGCCGCTTACTGCGTTGGCACAGCAGGCGGCTGCGCCGTCCAGCGTGGTTCGGCAGGATTGGCTCGACCGGCGCAAGGAGTCGATACTTGAGCCGGAGCTTCCGATCATCGATCCGCACCATCATTTGTGGGTCCGCCCAGGGTCTCGCTACCTGCTCGATGAGCTACTGCTCGATACCAACAGCGGGCACAACCTGGTGGCGACGGTGTTCGTGCAGGCCCGCTCCATGTACCGCGATTCAGGCGCGATGGAAATGCGGCCTGTCGGCGAAATGGAGTTCGTCAACGGCGTTGCCGCGATGAGCGCCAGCGGACTGTTCGGCAAGACCAAGGTGGCTGCGGGCATTGTAGGACAGGCCGATCTGACGCTGGGCAGCCGCGTGGAGCCGGTGCTGACGGCGCTGGCGCGCGCCGGGGGCGATCGCTTCCGGGGCATCCGCCACATTGCGGCGTGGGACGCCGAGCCGTCATTGCGTAGCGCCGCCTACCCGGCACCGGCCGGGCTGTTACGCGACAAAACGTTTCGCGAAGGAGTTGCAGTGCTTAACCGCTTGGGCCTGACGTTCGAAACATGGATGTTTCATCCGCAGATTGGCGATCTTGCGGACCTGGCGGGCGCGTTCCCCAATACGCGAATTCTCCTGGATCACGTCGGAGGTCCGCTTGGCATCGGCCCCTATCGCGGCAAGCGCGATGAGGTATTTTCACGCTGGGCCGCATCGATCAAAGCGCTGGCCGCCCACCCAAACGTTTTCATCAAGGTGGGCGGGCTTGGCCAAGCCGTCAACGGCTTCGCTTTCAACGAGCAGCCGGAGCCGCCGTCGTCGGCAACGCTGGCCGCCGCATTTCGTCCTTACGTCGAAACCTGCATCGAAGCCTTCGGAGCGTCGCGATCGATGTTTGAGAGTAATTTCCCGGTCGACAAAGTCTCGTGCAGTTATCAGGTCTTCTGGAATACCTGCAAACTGATGGCGAAGGGTGCGACGAAAACCGAAAAGGCGGATTTGTTTGCCGGGACTGCGGCCCGGTTCTACCGGCTCGACGGGATCCTCTGACGGTCCTACGGGCGGATCATAGGCGCTGATCGCTCAAAGCCGCCATTGCACAGACCATTGCCTTCGGCCAATAATAGTGCATGTTTATCACTCGCCGCGATTGCCTGTATCTGGCCGGGCTAACGCCTCTTCTCGCTCAGGACAAACAAACGCACCCGGACCCTCAGGGGCGCATCGCGCAGTTGATCCGCGCGTTTGAGGAGCAGGGCATCCACCGGACCGCGACCAGCGTCGATCACAGCTCCGGCGACTGGCTGGCGGCCGAGGTCCGCAAAGCTGGACTGCAAGCCGTGCGGGAAACCTTCAAGATCAGCCGCGTGGATCCGGTCATCGCTTCGCTGGCCGCGGGCAATCGCCGGATTGAGGGCGTTCCGTTGTTTGACGGCGGTTTCACCGATCCCGCCGGAGTGACTGGCCGCCTGGGGCCGCTCGCGAGCGACGCTCCCATCGGATTGACCGAAGCCGCACCCAACACCGCCGGAGCGGGCGCGCTCGGGGAGGCACGCATGCGAAACCGGCATCGTGCGATCGTCGTGATTACGCGCGGTGGACGGCCGGGCCTCTGCCCGAGCAATGCCGAGAGCTTTCTGCATCCCTTCGGCCCTCCGGTTCTACAGGTGTCCAGTGAGGAGGGAGATGCGCTCAAAGCCCTTGCGGAGAGCCGGGCGGAGGCTACCGTGATTGCGCACGTGAAGCGAACCTCCGCGGAGGCGTTCAATGTAACGGCCAGGCTTCAGGGCACGGAGCGGTCACTACCGCCCTTGGTGGTGATGACTCCGCGCAGCGGATGGTGGTCATGCGCCAGCGAGCGCGGCGGTGGCATCGCGTGCTGGCTTGAGGTGATGCGTGCCATGCGCGGCTTGAAACCGGCCCGGGATGTCTTGTTCGTCGCCTCCAGCGGGCACGAACTTGGCCAGCTCGGTATCGAGACTTTTGCCGAGCGCCGTCCGGATTTGATCGAGCACAGCCGCGCGTGGATCCACTTCGGCGCTAGTATCGGCGCCGCTCAAGATCCCGGCATCACGATCCAAGCTTCCGATGACGAAATGGAGACCACGATGTCCAAGCCGGTCGAGGCGGCCGGACTCACCATTCATCGGAGAGTCTCCCGCGGCACGATCCCGGGCGGCGAAGCCGAGGTGGTGCATCGTGGCGGAGGCCGCTACATGTCCCTCATCGGCCGCAACGCTCTGTTCCACAATCCGGCTGACCGTGGGCGCGAGGCGGTCGACACCGGCGTGATCGCCCGATTTGCCGGGATATTCTCGGCCATTGCCAAGCAGCTCGCCGGGGCGTGAGGCATTTATCCCAGCACGGGCATGTGGAAATCGGCGCCCTGACGGATTCCGGCGGGCCAGCGCGCGGTCACGGTTTTGAGCCGCGTATAGAACCGCACTCCCTCCGGACCGTGCACGTAGTGGTCGCCAAACAGTGACCGCTTCCAACCTCCGAACGAATGGTACGCCATAGGCACGGGGATCGGTACGTTCACGCCGACCATCCCTGCCTGGACGCCGGCCGCGAAGGCCCGTGCGGAATCGCCGTCGCGCGTGAAAATCGCGGTCCCGTTGCCGTACTCGTGGCCGTTCACCAACGCCAGTGCTTCCTCGAAATTCTTCACGCGCACGATCGCCAGCACTGGTCCAAAGATCTCTTCGCGGTAAATCCGCATCTCCGCCGTTACCCGGTCGAACAGGCTGGGGCCGAGGAAGAACCCACTGCCGTGCGCCGTGCAATCGCGCCCGTCTGCCAGGAGCCGCGCGCCCTCTTCCACACCCAGGTCGACATACGCGCGCACTTTCGCGCGATGCTCCGCGGTTACCAGAGGACCCATCTCGGCGCCGGGATCCATGCCGGGAGAAACCCGCAGCGCGGCAATTCTCGGCAGCAGCCGCTTCACCAGCTCGTCGCCCACCGCATCCCCTACCGCAACGGCCACCGAAATGGACATGCACCGCTCGCCCGCCGACCCGTATGCGCTCCCCATCAGCGCGTCGGTGGTCTGTTCCAGATCTGCGTCCGGCATAACCACCAGATGGTTCTTCGCCCCGCCCAGCGCCTGCACGCGCTTGCCGGTGGAGGTCCCACGCGTGTACACATACTCGGCAACGGGAGTGGACCCGACGAAACTCACCGCCTGAATTTGCGGATGATCCAGCAGCGCATCCACCGCTGCCTTGTCGCCGTGGACCACGTTGAAGACTCCATCCGGCAGTCCGGCCAGCTTCAGCAATTGCGCGAGTTCCATGGAGAGAGACGGATCTTTCTCGCTGGGCTTGAGCACGAACGTGTTGCCGCACGCCAGCGCCACCGGGAACATCCACATGGGCACCATCGCCGGGAAGTTGAACGGAGTAATGCCCGCCACCGCGCCCAGCGGTTGCCTCATCGAATAGCTATCCACGCTGGTGCCGACTTCCTCGCTGAACTCGCCCTTCAGAAGCTGCGGGATGCCGGTCGAGAACTCCACCACTTCCCCGCCCCTCTGCACCTCTCCCTTCGCATCTGAAAACACCTTGCCGTGTTCAGATGTAATGATCGCGGCCAAGCGGTCGCGCTCCCGCTCCAGGAGTTCGAGGAACCGGAACATGACACGCGCGCGCCGCAATGGTGGCTGAGCCGACCACGCAGGGAACGCCGCAACCGCCGCAGCCACGGCGCAATTCACTTCTGCCGCGCCAGCTAGCGGCACATGTTTTGCAACCTCTCCGGTCGCCGGATTGAAGACTTTGCCGCAACGTCCGGACCCTCCGGGGACGGGTTCACCGTTGATGAAATGGGAAAGGTGAGAAGTGTTTACGCAGTTCACGATAGCCTCCGGCGCGGATTCGGCCAACCGCCGCGTTGCCGGCCGCTGCGCTCTGTCAGGGCAATTTGAAAGTCAGCAATGTCGAACCGGCTGCAACGGCGATGTACTGCTTTCCATCCTTGCCCAGATACGTAATGGGATTGGCGCCGCGAATCAACTCGTCCGTCCTCACCTTCCACAGTTCCTTGCCCGTCTTGGTTTCATAGGCACGGAAGTAACGATCGGTAGCCGCGCCGATGAAGATCAGCCCGCCGGCCGTGGTCGTCGGGCCCCCCACCTGGGACGTGGGAGCGCCAGTGGTCATGCCCGCGGGTACGCCTTCGGCATTACCAAACGGGACCTGCCAGGCGATGTCGCCGGTATTCACATTGACTGCCGTCAGGCGCGACCAGGGCGGTTGGTAGCAAGGCCAGCCGTTGACCGCCACCGGGGCACCCGCGGGATGCCAGTAGAGGAGGGGCGAACCGGGAGGACCCTTCCATCGCGGCTGCCGATACGACGGCAGCGTCGACGGATCTTCAATAGGCCGCTGAAGCGTGAAGAAGTGAGCTGTGTCCGCCGTATTAATGATGTAATATCCCAGGGTTGGATCGAACGTACCGCCCGTGAACTCGGCGCCTCCACCGGGTCCGGGCAGCACCATGGCACCCTTTTCGGATGGCGCCGTATAAGGACCCATATTCCGGCCGCCTTCCTCTTTCCCCAGCAGTTCGCGGCAGGCCGCTTCGTGTTCCGGAGTAATCTTCGCGATATCATCGGGAAACTTGAAGCTGAGCCGCGAAAGCGGTGGGGGCTTCACCGGGAATGGCTGCGTCGGAGAATACCATTCGCCCGGCAGCTCCCCTTTGGGTACTGGCCGCTCTTCGATGTCGTAGAGCGGTTTTCCCGTCACGCGGTCAAAAATGAACAGCAGGGGCATTTTGGACATGACGCCGATCGCCGGAATCTTCTTGCCGTCTCTGGTTACGTCAAACAGGATCGGAGGAATCGGCATGTCGTAATCCCAGATGTCGTGATGGACAGCCTGAAAATACCACTTCATTTTTCCCGTCTCGGCATCCACCGCCACCATGGAATTGGCGAACAGGTTGGGGCCGGGGCGGTCCGTGCCGTAGTAATCGTTCTGGGCCGAACCCAGGGGCATGTAGAGAATGCCGCGCTGCGCATCCAGAGTGAAAAAACTCCAGACGTTCGCGCCCGAGACATTCTTCCAGGAATCCCCAGGCCAGCTATCATTGCCCACTTCGCCGGGCCGCGGAATGGTGTGGAACGTCCAGACCAGCTTGCCGGTGCGCAAGTCCCATGCGCGGACGTCGCCGGCAGGCCCCTTCGATCCCGTCTCATCCGCGTTATGGGTGCCTGTGAACACCAGGTGCTTGTAAACGGTGACGCCGGAGGAGATCCCATAGTGCAGGTTCGGAAAACCGTTCATCACCTCGGGCGTCTTCAGATTGACGACGCCCTCATTGCCGAACCCGGGATTCGGTTTCCCGGTCTTGGCGTTCAGCGAGTACAGCTCGCCTTCTTCGGTGCCGAACACAATCTGCGGAGGCGTCTGCTTGTCTCCGGACCAGTACGCCAGGCCGCGCATGGAACCCAGAGGGCCGGAGTGCAGGCGATGCTCGGGTGAATCAGACTCTCCTCGAGCGGTGTATTCCCACAGAACCTTGCCCGTCTCCGGCTCCAGTGCGGCCACCCGGTAGAAGGGATACGACAAGTACATGACGCCCCCCATGACGAGCGGCGTCGATTGGCTCATCCGGAAGGGCTGGCCCTCTTTTTTCATTTGGTACTGCCACGCCGGGACCAGCTTGGTGACGTTGGTGGTGTTGATCTGCTTCAACGGCGAAAAGCGCTGATTGCCCACGTCGTGCCCCCAGGCGGGCCAGTCATTCTGCGCTTGCAGCGCGGGCAGAGCTAGACCGGCAATCATTAACAACCACGAAATTCTTGGCATAGTTTCTCCACGAAATACTCAGCACGCCGCGATCAGGGCAATTTGTAAGTCAACAAGCTCGTGCCGGCGACTACGGCAACGTATTGCTTTCCGTCCTTGCCCAAATAGGTGATGGGATTGGCGCCGCGAATCAGCTCATCCGTCTTCACGCTCCACAGTTCCTTGCCGGTCTTGGTTTCGAATGCACGGAAGTAGCGATCCGTGGCGGCCCCGATAAAGATCAGTCCTCCGGCCGTCGACGTCGGGCCTCCCATCTGGGAATTCGGTGCGCCGGTCTTCATGCCCGCGGGAGCCCCCTCAGCGGTGCCGAACGGTATCTGCCAGGCGATGTCGCCAGTATTGACATTGATGGCCGTCAGCCTGGACCAAGGCGGCTGCCAGCACGGCCAGCCATTGATCGCCACGGGCGGTCCAACCGGATGAAAGTAGAGGAGCGGTGACTCCGGAGGCCCGGTGAGACGGTATCTCCTGTACACCGGCAGCGTGTTCTGATCCACGTCGGTTCGCTGCAGGACGCTCATCCTGCCGGTGTCCGCCGTGTTGATGATGTAATAGCCCAGCGTCGGGTCGAACGTTCCGCCGGTGAACTCCGCGCCTCCACCCGTGGTCGGCATCATGAGCGCGCCTTTTTCGGAGGGCGGCGTGTAGGGGCCGCGATTGCGCCCGCCTTCCTCGCTCAAAAACTGCGCCCGGCACGCGGCTTCATGCTCCGGAGTGACTTTCGCGATGTCATCCATCGTGAAGCTCATCCGCGAGAGCGGTGGTGGTTTGACGGGAAATGGCTGAGTCGGCGCATACCATTCTCCCGGCACGTCGCCCTTGGGGACGGGACGCTCTTCGATATCGTAAATCGGCTTTCCGGTCACGCGGTCGAAAATGAAGAGCATGGGGTTCTTCGTCATCGCGCCCACCGCCGGAATCCGTTTTCCGTCTTTGACGACGTCAAACAGGATGGGCGGAACCGGCATGTCGTAATCCCAGATGTCATGATGGACAGCCTGGAAATACCATTTCAGCTTGCCCGTCTCGGCATCCACGGCCACGACGGAATTGGCGAAGAGATTGGGCCCCGGCCGGTCCATGCCGTAGTAATCGTTCTGGACGGAGCCAAGCGGCATGTAGAGAATTCCGCGTTGCGCATCCACCGTGAAAAAAGTCCAGACGTTCGCGCCCGATACATCCTTCCAGGAATCTCCCGGCCAGGTGTCGTTACCCACCTCGCCCGGTCTCGGCACTGTGTGGAACGTCCAGACCAGCTTCCCCGTCCGCAGGTCCCACGCACGCACATCGCCCGCCGGTCCCTTCGATCCGGTTTCGTCCGCATTGTGGGTGCCCGTAAATACCAGGTGCTTATAGACCGCGACCGCGGATGAAATCCCATAATGCATGTTGGGGCGGCCGTTCATCACTTCCGGCGTCTTGAGATTGACGACG
Organism: Candidatus Sulfopaludibacter sp. SbA3; assembly: GCA_945861255.1. Classification (GTDB taxonomy): domain Bacteria; phylum Acidobacteriota; class Terriglobia; order Bryobacterales; family Bryobacteraceae; genus Palsa-187. The sequence goes on along the minus strand of CAMAUG010000151.1, from coordinate 1,653 downwards.
CCTTCGTTGCCGAACCCTGGATTCGGCCTACCGGACTTCGCATTGAGCGAAATCAGCTCGCCTTCCTCCGTGCCGAAGACGATCTGCGGAGACGTCTGCTTGTCGCCGCCCCAATAGGCCAAGCCGCGCATGGAACCCAGACCGTTGGAGTGCAGACGATGTTCGGGCGAGTCATAGTCTCCGCGGGCGGTGTGCTCCCAGAGAACCTTGCCCGTCTCCGGCTCCATCGCCACCACATGGTAGAACGGAAACGACAGGTACAATACGCCGCCGACGACCAGCGGCGTCGACTGGGCCACCCTAAAAGGCCGCCCTTCTTTTTTTATCGAATATTGCCAGGCGGGAACCAGCTTGGCTACGTTACTGGTATTGATCTGCTTCAGCGGCGAAAAACGCTGATTGCCTCCGTCGCGCCCCCATGCGGGCCAGTCATTCTGCGCTTGGAGAGTCGAGAGCGTCACGCTCGCAGTCAGCAGTAGCCAGGAAATACTTCGCATAGGGTCTCTCACGAACTTTATCACACCGTATCAGCAGATTGCGGAAAACCGCTCGCTCACGCGCGCGGGCCGGTAAATCCCGTACCGGCCAGCCGACTCTGAGCCGCGACGGTTACGGAGCGGTGAGGTCGCGCTATCCCGCGAGCCGTTAGGGTAATTTGAACGTCAGCAGGGTGGTACCAGCGGCAACAGAAACGTATTGCTTACCGTCCTTGCCCATATAAGTGATGGGATTGCCCTGGATGAGTTCTTCCGTCTTCACGCTCCACAGCTCCTTGCCGGTTTTGGTCTCGTAGGCCCGGAAGTAACGGTCGCTGGCGGCTCCAATGAACAGAACTCCACCAGCGGTGGTCGTGGGTCCTCCCCTTTGGGAATTGGGAGCGCCTGTGTTCATCCCGGCGGGCGCTCCTTCAGCGGTACCGAACGGGACCGACCAGGCGATGTCCCCGGTATTGACATTCACTGCCACCAGGCTTGACCACGGCGGTGGCCAGCAGGGCCAGCCGTTAATGCCCACCATCGGCCCAACGTGCATGTAGATGGAGGGAAGCTCCGTTTTGATAATCAGGCGCGACTTTTGCTCCGGCGTTGCCGTCGCAAGATATTCATCCATCTTCTGAAGTGTGCTGATGCGGCCCGTATTCGCAATGTTGATGATGTAATACCCCAGTGCCGGATCGAACGTTCCGCCCATCATTTCGGCTCCGCCCAGTTGATTGGGTACCACGAGCGCGCCTTTCTCCGAGGGCGGCGTGTAGGGCCCTTTGTTCCGACCGCCTTCGTACGTATCAAGAAACGCTCTGCATCCTGCCTCATGCTCCGGCGTCACCTTGGCGAGGTCATCGGGATAGTTGAAACTGATCCGGCCCAGCGGCGGGGGCTTCACCGGAAAGGGCTGCGTCGGCGCATACCATTCCCCAGGGATGTCACCCTTCGGTACCGGGCGTTCTTCCACTCCATAGATCGGTTTCCCGGTCACGCGATCGAAGATGAACAGCAGGGGATTCTTCGTCATGAATCCGACAGCCGGAATCTTCTTGCCGTCTTTCACGACGTCAAACAAGATCGGCGGAATGGGCATGTCATAGTCCCAGATGTCGTGATGCACGGCCTGGAAATGCCACTTGAGTTTCCCCGTCATGGCATCCACGGCCAC
>CAMAUG010000150.1 GCA_945861255.1 Candidatus Sulfopaludibacter sp. SbA3 | reverse complement strand
ACAAAATCAGGATTCGTATTCTCGGACGAAAATTGAAATCTCTGGTGACAAATCGAATTTCGCAGATGTCCAATCACGCCATGGAGGGTGCCGCTGTCAATCTCTGACGAGTCGTCAAGTTCGATTGCAATCTCCGGCCAGCCCTGCTTGTAAAGCTCCACCATCTTAAGGCTCCTTGTTTTTTCGTCGACCAGTTCCGTCCAGGGAAAAAGCATCAACCCCAGAAATGAATTCGTGAGCTGCGTGATCGGGTGCACTTCCATTTGGCCGCCTTCCGACGCTTCTTGAATAAACTTAAGATTCCGGAGTGTTCGCTCCGCAAAGCCCTCGGCAGTATTTCGTGAAGCGAGCGTCATTTCGACACCGTCCTATCATCCCCGCTTTTCGAGCGCCGCCTTCACCCAATCCTTCGTGAACGGGATCTGCCGGATGCGCGCCCCCGTCGCGTCGAAGATGGCGTTGCCGATGGCCGCGGCAATCACGGTGATTGACGTTTCGCCCGCGCCGTTGGCTTCTTCGTCCAGGCGGTTGATGAGGACGCTTTCGATCTTCGGGATCGCGAAGCCCAGCGGGAGGCTGTGGTAACTGCGCCAATCAACCGAGGTGACCTTCTCGCGATCCCACGTCACCTCTTCGCCCAGCGCGCGGCTCACCGCTTGCAGCGCGCCGCCTTCAATCTGGTTGCGCAAGCCGTCGGGGTTGGAGATGGGGCCGCAGTCGTGAGCCGTCCATATGCGCTTCACTGTGACCTCCCCGGTATCTTGATTTACGTCTATTTCGATGACCGCCGCCGAGTAGCCGTTGTCGCCTTCATACAGCACGCAAGAAACGCCGCGCCCGGTGGCCACTCCTGTCTTGGCGATGTTCGGCTTGGGGGATGGGCGCGTCTCCCAGTTCGCGGCCTTGGCCGCCGCCCTTATCACTTCCATCAAGCGCGGGTCGCTCAAATGCCGCAGGCGGTATTCCACGGGATCGGCCTTGGCCCGGGCGGCCAGCTCATCCATGAAACATTCGTGCGCGAACGTGTTCTGGAGCCGCGCGGGGGAGCGCAAAGGCCCCGTCCAGAACGGCGAAACCACGTTGTGCACTAGAGCTTTTTCGCTCGCGATTCTGCCCGTTCCCTGCGCCTTTCCCGCCACGCGGCCGGCGAAGTAGGACGGCACGCCGTTGCTGTTGTTGTTGTATGCGCGCGGCGCCTGGGCTGGACCCGGCGAAAAGGGCTGCGGTTCGAAACCCAGCAGCATTCCGGTGACTACGTTGCCGGGCGTGCCGGTGCCCGGCCGGTTGCCCTTCGAAGGAATCCACGATTCGTGCTCCCACGCGATGATGTTGCCCTGCGCATCCAGACCGGCGCGCTCTTCCATAACGTGGGCGTTTCCATAGTTCTCCCACGCCATTTCATCCTTGCGCGAGAGTTGGACGCGCACGGGCTGGCCCACGGCTTGCGAGAGAATCGCCGCATCGTAGGTCACCGTGTCCGCGCCATTGATGCCGTAACACCCGGAGCCGCGCGTGAAAATCACCCGTACTTTTTCAGGCTTCAACCCCAGCACCATGGCCGAAGTGGTCTTCTGATACCAGACGGCCTGCGTCGCCGAATAGAGGGTTGCCTCATCGCCATGCACATCTGCCACCGAGCAGGAGCTGCCCACCGAGCCGTGCATCTGGAACGGGTGATAGTAAGTGGTCTTGAGCACGGTGGCGGCCTGGCCGAGCGTAGCCTCGGAATCCTTCGAATCGATCAAGAGCACATCGCGCGCAGGTTGCTTCCGCAGCAATTCGTAGAAGTCCGACTGCCGGGGCAGCCCCGTGCCGGCGCTCCAGTTCACCTTCAATCTGCTTGCCGCCTGCATCGCCTGCCACGGCTTTTGCGCCACTACCCCAACGAAGTTCTTCTTGACCACCACCTTCACCAGCCCCGGCATACCCTGCACGGAGCTTTCGTCGACGCTGATCACCGTGGCTCCCACCAACGGGGGACGCACCACGCGGCCATGCAGCATCCCGGGCAGCCTGACGTTATGTACGAATTCGAAGCGGCCGGTGACCACCTCCGGGAGATCCGGGCGCCCCACTGGAGTCCCCAGCACCTTCCATTCGTTGGCGGGCCTGCGCTTGGCGGTTGCACTGAGCGTGAGATTGAATTTCCTGCCGCCCACCAACTGCGCGTAGGTGACTTTTTTCGACGGATCGTTCTTCGCGGTGATGACGCCGTCCCACGCCGTCAGTTGATCCACCGGAACGTTTAATCGCTGGGACGCGAGTTGGAACAGCGCCTCGCGCGCCGTGGCTCCGGCTTGCGCCAGATTGCCGTGATTGAAATTCGCCGGGTGGGATTGGCTGCCCGCCGTGTACGATTGATCCGGCGTGATCCCGGTATCGCAGTAAATCAGCTTCACGCGCTCGAACGGCACCGACAGCTCCTCGGCCGCTAGCTGCTGCTGCGCCGTCGCGATGCCTTGGCCCAACTCTTCTTTACCGGAGTACGCCGTGATGCTGCCATCGGCGCCGATGGCGATCCACGAATCCACTTGATTCAGTGCCGGAGACCCAGGCAGCGCCGTCTGCAAAATCTGCGCCTCACCCGGTTTCGCGGAGAATGAGCTGAAGCCCACCACCAACACGCCGGAGACCTTCAGGAAGCCGCGGCGGTTCATCGCGGAGTGGAGCGCTGCGCCGGCGCCCGGAAGGAAGCGGCGTTTCATCGCGCCACCTCCTTCGCGTACCGCTCAATCGCGCGGTGCATTCGCACGTGGGTGAAGCAGCGGCACAGCACGCCGGAGAGCGCCTGCCGAATCTGCTCCGGCGTGGCCTTCGGATTTTTATCCAAGAACGCCTTGGCGGTCATGATCACGCCATTCACGCAAAAGCCGCACTGCGACGCTTGCTCATCGATAAACGCCTTCTGCAGCGGGTGCGGTTTTTCGGGCGTTCCCAACGCTTCGAGTGTGGTGACCTCTTTTCCCGCCACCGTACTCAGCGGCGTGATGCAGGTGCGTACCGCCGTGCCGTTCACAATCGCCGTACACGCGCCGCATTGCCCCAGGCCGCAGCCGAATTTGGGGCCATTCAGAGCAAGGTCGTCGCTCAACGCGTAGAGCAAGGGAGTGGCCGGGTCGATATCCAGCCTGTGCGTGCGCCCGTTGACTTTTAAGGTGATCGCCATACTGCGTTCAGGTTAGGGCCGAGGCGTGGCGATGGTCAAGGCCGGCCGGACCCACCTATGCAATGATGACTCAGACATGCGACGTGACTCGTCATTCCCGGCTGGGCCCATCGCCCGCCTCCTCGCGCGGCTTGGTAGTCACGAACTCGGGGTCCTGCTGGCGGTGGGGTGTGTCGCGGGCGGCGTGTGGTTGTTCGCGGCGATCGCGGACGAAGTCTTCGAGGGAGACACACTCGCCTTCGACCGCCGGCTGATGTTGGCCATGCGGAAGCCGGGCGATTTAACTCCCATAGGACCACCTGCTCTGCAAGATGCGGCGCGGGATATCACGGCCCTGGGCGGAGTCAGCGTCCTGGCCCTGGTCACGATGATCTCCGGGGGTTTCCTGTGGCTGAACGGCAAGAAGCACCTGTCTCTGTTCATCTACGGCTCAGTGGTGAGCGGCCTGCTGGCCAGCCTGCTGCTCAAGGTTCTTTTCAGCGCCCCCGGCCCGATCTTGTGCCGCTCGCTGCCTATGCCTCCACCACCAGCTTCCCCAGCGGGCATTCGATGTTATCCGCGGTGACCTATCTGACTCTGGGAGCGTTGCTCGCGCGGGCGCACTCCCGCAAACGTCTGAAGGCGTTCTTCCTGCTTGCGGCAATATCGCTGACGATGCTGGTGGGGGTGAGCCGCGTGTATTTGGGTGTGCATTGGCCCACGGACGTCCTTGCGGGATGGACCGCCGGTGCATCCTGGGCGATTCTGTGCGGACTGGCGGCGCGATGGCTGCAGCGGCGCCGCACACTGGAATCCGAAGAATAGACGATCAAAGGCTCGCGAGCACTTCCCAATCGACATTTCCGCCCGACAGCACCACGCCCACGCGCTTCAATCCCGCGGGCAGCTTACGCGCCAGCACCGGCGCGGCGGAGACGGCGCCGCTCGGCTCCGTCAGAATTTTCAAACGCAGCAGCAGGAATTTCAGCGCCGCTTTGATCTCGTCTTCCGTCACCAGGATCACCTCGTCCACCAGTTGCTGAAGAATGGGAAACGTGAGCTCACCCGGAATCTGCGCGCGCAGGCCGTCGGCGATGGTGGTGGGCGGCGGGATCTCGATGCGCTTGCCCGCGCGCAGGGAGAGGTCCGTGTCATTGCCGTCGGCCGGCTCCACGCCGATCACGCGTATTTTGGGATTGATGCTCTTCGCCGCGATCGCCGAACCCGACATCAGTCCGCCGCCGCCGATGCACACCACGATGGCATCCAGATCCGGCGCCTGCTCCATCAATTCCAGCACGGCCGTGCCCTGGCCGGCGATGATCCAGGGATGATCGTAGGGCGGCACCAGCGTGGCGCCCGTCTCGGCGGCCAGCTTCTTGCCCACCAGCACGCGGTCGTCCTTGAAGCGGTCGTAGTTGACGATGCGTGCGCCGCGCGCGCGAGTGCCTTCCACCTTGGTGCGCGGGGCGTCCAGCGGCATGGCGATGGTGGCGGCGATGCCCAGCGACTGCGCGGCAATCGCCACGGCCTGCGCGTGATTGCCGGAGGAAAACGCCACCACGCCGCGCGCGCGGTCCTCCGGAGGAATCGAATAGATGAAGTTGGTCGCGCCGCGAATCTTGAATGCCGCGCCGGTTTGCAGGTTTTCGCACTTGAAAAACGCGGAGACGCCGGCCTCCGCGTCGAAACTTCGTGAGGTCATCACCGGCGTGTGTTTGGCGATGGGCCGGATGCGCACGGAGGCGGCCTGGATGTCCGCGAGCGTGACGGGAATGGAATTTAGGGAAACAGGCATCGCAATCATTCAGGATAACGTGGCACACTGATAGCGTGCCTGAGTATTGTACCTGCGGCGCCCAGCTGCCGCCCGACGCCCGGTTTTGTCACAAGTGCGGCAAGCCGCAGCGCGAGGAATCGCTGCCCTCTTCGCCCGAGGAACGCGAATCCGAACCGGAGCTTATGGCCGCCGGCGCCGCGCCGCCTCCCCTGCCGGCCCTTGCCGCGCCGGTGCGCATCACGCTGTTCAATTCCCAAGCTGTCGGCGTGTCGCTGATCGCCTGGGGCCTTTCGTTTGCAGGCTCCGCTCTGGCGAGCTATCTGCAAATGCCGCAGATCTTCTCCGCCCTCTGGCTGCCAGGCGGGGGGTTATTAGCGGTGTACTTGTACCGGCGCAAAACGGGCCAGACCGTCACCGTGCGGAACGGCGCGCAACTCGGGTGGTTGTGCGGAACGTTTGGCTTCATCATGGCGGTGGTGGCGCTGACCCTTATGGTGGCCGGTCTTTCAGACCCTTCCGTCGCATCCTCGTTTCGCGAACGAATGGAAGCAAGCGGGCTTGCTCCGGCGGCCGTCACTCAGATGCTGGAGATACTGAGTAATCCCTCGCAGATTTTCGCGGTCGTATTTTTCTTTTTCGTGCTGTTCAGCGTTTTGCCCGCGTTTGGCGGCGTCATCGGCGCGAAGCTATTCGGCCGCGGCCGCGCGCCGCAAGGGCACTGAAGCCCGCTTCACAACGGTGACGCCGGCGAAAATGATCAGCATCGCCGCGGCTTCCCTCCATCCAAACGGTTCGCGAAAAAACAGCCATCCCAGGAACACCGCGACAATGGGATTCACGTAAGTGTATATGGAAACCAGCGCCACCGGCAGGTGATGCATCGCATAGATGAAAGAACTGTAACCGATGACGCCGCCGAATATTGCCAGGTAAGCCACCGCGCCCAGACCGCGCGGGCTCCACTGCTCCGGATGGGGGCCCACCAGCGCCGGAACGGCGAAGACCACCGCGGTGGCCACCTGCTGTATGGCGCCGCTCACAAAGGGATGCACGGCGCTGCGCGTGTTGCGCTGCTGGATGGACCCCAGCGACCATGCCAGCGCGCCGAACTGCAGCAGGGCGAAGCCCGCCAGCAGGTCTCCGCGCCGCAGGCCCGTGGATCTGCCTTCGAACACCGTGGGCCAGAACAAGACCACCCCGCCCGCCAGCCCGATCAACATGCCGCGGACGGAGGGCCAATGCAGCCGCTCCCGGCTCAGCCACGCCTCCGTCCCCACCATCCAGAACGGTTGCGTCGTCACGATCATCGCCGCCACGCCGCTGGGCAGCCACAACTGCGAAAAGGCCAGGCTCCCAGTACCCACTCCTATTGTGACGACGCCGTTGAACGCCGTGCGCCACAGCTCGCGCCCGCGCGGAAACGTAGCGCCCGTGACGCCCACCGCCGCCATCATCAATACGCTGGAAAGCACATAGCGGAGGAACATGACCATGGCCGGCGTCATGGATTCCAGCGCGATCCGGATGCCCACATAAGTGGTTCCCCACAGTATGCACACCGCGCCAAGCGCGGCGTAGGCGCGGCGTGACTGGGGATGAGTGGGAACTCGCACGGGCAGGTTACCATGTTAGCTTGATCCTCACGCTCACCATCAATCCGGCCGTTGACCGCACCATCATCGCGGACCGGCTGGTGTTTGAAGACCGCGGTTACATCCTCGACCGGAGCGAGGCGGCCGGCGGGCGCGGCATTAATGCGTCCCAGGTGATTCATTCGTTCGGAGGAAAGACCGCCGCCATCCTCACGGCCGGCGGCGCCACCGGCCAGCGTATTGAGAAACTTTTGGCCGGGCGCGGATTCCCCTACGACGTGGTGCGCGTGAAATCGGAGAGCCGGACGAACCTGACCATTTCCGATAAACACGGCCTCACCATCAAGTTGAATGAAGTGGGTCAGGAGCTGCACGCCGGCGAATTGGGTGAGATCAAGAAGCGCGTGGACGCGCACCTGCGGAAAGCCCAGTGGCTGATGATCTGCGGCAGCATCCAGCCCGGCGTGCCGCCGCATTTTTATTGCGAGATGATCGAGCTGGCCAAGACCCACGGCGTCCAGACCATTCTCGATAGCGACGGCGACGCGCTGCTGCACGCGCTGGAGGCCAAGCCCACGGCCATCATGCCCAATCAGCACGAGGCCGAACGGCTGCTGGCGCGCGCGCTCATCACGCGCGGGCACTTTCTGGAAGCCGTGGACGCCCTGCAGGCCATGGGTCCGCAGTGTGTGATCTTGTCGCTGGGGGCGCGCGGCGCCATCGGGTCCGCGCCGGATGGAGTGTTTGAGGCGATCCCGCCCCGCATTGAAGCGCTCAGCTCCATCGGCGCCGGTGACGCTCTGTGCGCGGCCTTCGCCTGGAGCATGGAAAAGAAGAAGCCCTTTGCCGAAGCCTTGCGCTGGGGCGTGGCGGCGGGCACGGCCTCCGCGCAATTACCTGGGCTGGCGTTCCCCACCATGAATCAGACGCGCGCCGTGTATAAGCAGGTGGAGCTGCGGCGCGTGAAGTGAGCGCGGGATGGTGGAGCAGCTGCTCGCCTTCCTGCAAATGGCCCCCCCGCGTGGCCGTGGAGCTGGATCGCGAAATCGTCCGCAAGCCGGAATGGGCGCACGCCGTGGTGCGCCCCGGCGCGCAAGTGGAAGTGGTTTGGTTCGTGGACGGCGGCTGACCGGCGCCAAAGGCTCAGCGCGCGAAAGGGACCATTTTCGAGGCCAAAATCCGCCGGTCGCGAGTCAGCAAGGGAACCCCGTGCACGACGCTGGTCGCCGCGATCATCTCATCGGCCGGGTCGCTTTCAAAATCGAGTACCGTGGTCATCCGCGCCACGGCCAGATCCAGCGGCCAGACGCGCACGCGCGTTAAGACGTCGTCCCATTCCGATGAATCCAGATCCAACGTGATGCGCCCATGTTGAGACAGCTTGGCGACTTCCCACAGCACGATCGCCGAAATGCTCCACGGCTCCGCATCCAGCAGGCGGCGCTCGCGGGCCGTCAGATCGCCCTGCAAGGCGTGGATCAGAATGTGAGTATCCAGATTCAGCATTTCTCGCCCGGCTTTCCAGTGCCCAGGCTCACTTGCGCTTCCGGCCACCGGCGGACTCCCACTTCAGTCTCGTCGAAAAAATATCGCCATGAACCTGGATCTTGGTTTTCATACTGCCGATCAAGCTCGCGCAACCGGCTTTTACAGGCAGCACGCGAGCCACGGGCTTGCCATGTTTCGTCACGACGATCCCCTCCGGACCCAGGTTATCCAGCACGGCCAGACACTGCTCCTTGAACTTCGACGCCGTTATTTGCACCATGTGGTCATCTTAGCATGGACAGAATGATTGACTAGTCATTATAAATGGTCATGTCAAGCCTCTTTAGAAATGTCCCCTTCGTTACCTCGTTAGAAGTGTCCCCTTTTCCGAGGACCGACCGGGTTCAGAATCGAGTGCTCGGTGTACCCCTTCCTTGACCAGCCCTCCCGCTAGTCCGTAAAATCAAGACAGACGTAGTATTTAGAGGTGCGGTACAGATGAAGGCTCCCAGAACGCGCGAAGTCTTGCACGAGATCGTCGAGGCCTACATCCAGACGGGTGAGCCGGTGGCGTCGCGTTCCATCGCCGGGCGGCGGGGCGAAACGCTCAGCGCTGCTTCCATCCGTAACGTAATGGCGGATCTGGACGAAGAGGGCTTTCTCTCGCAACCCCATACGTCGGCGGGCCGCGTGCCCACTGAAAAGGCTTTCCGCAGCTACGCCCAGTCCCTCACCTTGCGCCGCATGGCCGCCGCGGAATTGGAACGCCTGCGGTCTGATATCGGCCGGCTCGGCACGGTGGAAGAGCGCATCGAATATACGTCGCGCATGTTGGTGGCGTTGACGCACGGCGTCGGCATCGCCGCGGCCATTCCCCAGGCCAGCGCTTCGCTCGAACACATTGAGTTGGTCGCGCTGCCCGATCAGCGCGTGTTAATGGTGGTGGTCACCCAGGATCACGAAGTGCGCAACCGCGTAGTGCGCTTGGATGAGGCTGTATCGCCGGCCGAGCTCGAATCCATTCGCAATTATGT
>CAMAUG010000149.1 GCA_945861255.1 Candidatus Sulfopaludibacter sp. SbA3 | reverse complement strand
AAATCCAGACTTAATGAACTGGACCGAGACGTCCGATGGAAAAGCGAGCCTCGATCGGGTAAAGTGTGAAGAACAGGAGCCAACAAACATGACACGGAGATTTTGGGGATTGACGTTAAGCGCGCTGCTGGTGGCAGGGATAGGCTTTGCGCAGACACGCGCCGACAAACGTTCGGACAATCAACAGAAACGAATTGATGCGGGTGCGGCCAATGGCTCGCTCAATGAGAAAGAAGCGGCCCGGCTACAGAAACAGCACGACGCGCTGGACCAAAAAATCGAGAAAGACAAAGCCGACGGCGGCGGCTACACCAAGCGCGAGAAGGCCAAGAACGAAGTCCGGCAAGATCGCCAGAGCCGCCGGATTGCCAAGCAGAAGCACGATAAACAGTAGTTTCGACGATGGGGGGCTCGATAGCGTTCGGCGCTCGACCTCACCATTGCTTTTACCTGAGGCAAATTCAAACGGAACCTTTTCCCACCAAGCGCGTAAGATTGAAATAGAGACCCGATGGCCCCCCTGCGCCTGGTGCTGTTCTTACTTCTGCCGGCCGCCGCCGCATCGGCCGCAGTCGATGCCGGACTCCTCGACCTAGTCGCCCCGGAAGCCACAATGCTGGCGGGCATTCGAGTGCAAGCCGCGCTCGCCTCGCCACTGGGCAAGTTGGCGTTCGCGCAAATGCAATCGGCGGGCGCTGGGCCGGGACAGCCGGGCCGTATTCTTCAGGACTTCGCGGCCGCCACGGGATTCGACTTGGCGTCCGGCCTGCAAGAGATTCTCATCGTAACCACCGGTGACCGGGTCACTACTCCATCCAACGTCGTCCTGCTGCGCGGCGCCTTCGATCCCGCTAAGTTTTCCGTCTTTGCATCCAAGGCCGGGTTGGCCACCTCCACGGTCAATGGAACGGCTGTCATACAAGTGGATGCTGCCACCTCCGTGGCACTCCTCGATTCCACAACTGTAGCCGTGGCACCCGTGCCGTTCCTGACACGGGTGCTGGAACGCCGCGCCGCCGGCGAGCATTTTTCGGGCGCCCTGGCGCGGAGAGCCCTGGCCGCCAGCGGTACCGGTGAGCTGTGGTTCGCCACGGCAACGCCGCTTTCCCAGCTCGTGGACACGTCTTTGGGTAACGTGCCCATTCCTTTTCTCGAGAGCATTCGCGAACTTTCCACTAATATAGGTTTGGCCGCCGATGGCGTAACCATCACCGGTGAGTTATTGACGCGTTCGGGACAGGAGGCTCAGTCCATCGCCGCGGGCCTGACGCTGATGACGACGTTGAGCCGCACTCCGGACACCGATTTCCTCCGCCAAGCGCAGTTCTCCACCGAAGGCGCTCTGGTGCGCATCGCACTGAAGATACCGGAGGCGCAAGCCGAGCGGCTGTTGGCTCCGGCTGCGGGCGCGAGAATAGCAGCCGCACCTCGCTGATCACTCCTGAACCGTAATAGCAGTTCCAACCGAGCCGCGACCGTGAGGGAGCGATCCAGACCGGGGCCATACAGCCCACTCCACCTATGGTTCCGCCCCAATTCCCAGTCGGGAGCGTAAGATCACCAAAGTGCGCTGCAGTTGTTGAATGCGCTCGGCCTGCTGGGCGTTTTCCGAGCGAAGGCGCGCCACTTCGTCCTGCAACGCGTCCCTCTCCAGGCGGGTGGCGTCGGATTCGTCAAGGTCTACGTTGGCCACGTCGCTGCCCAGGAACCGCGAGGCTTCCTCTGCGCGCAGTCCGTTGGCGTCTTCCGTGCTCAGGCGAATTTCAACGTCGCTGCTGCGGCGCACGTACGTGAAATTGCCAATTGCCAGGTCCTGCGGTTTCAAGGCGATCATGCGCGGCTCGCTGCCGTCGCGAATGGTGAGAGATCCTCGCGTGGCGCGGGCGACTGTGTTCGATGTGCGATTCCAGCGGATCTGCAACTGGCCACTTTGTTCGGCAACCGTGAGCGCGAGCGGTTCCGTCACGGAGCCAAAGATGAATTTTCCGCGTCCTACTCCCACTCCGACGCTCGCAGCGATTCCAGCGGCGGCAATGATCCCGCCCACCAGCCACAGCGAGCGGCGCTTCGACTTGGGGGGAGCTTCCGATTCGAGCTGGGTAGCCGAATAACCGCCAAACGATGGCGCACGCGCAACGGAAGGCCGGTCGGGATTCGCCGGCCAGGACGTGTCCGGGGCCGCGTGTGAAGCGGCTGCCGCGGCCGCCCTGCTCTGCCGGTCCGGCAGGGGGGTGGTATCGGTCACCGGCATCGCGTCGGGCGGGCGCACGCCCACGCTTTCACGCTTTGGGCGGTCCAGCAATCCAGGCATGCGGTCTGGAAAGCCGAATTCCAAATAACTGCGTTCAGCCTGCACGGAGCCGTCGGCCTCGCGCACGAAAAAGCCCGCCTTCATGTTCAGGCCGCCGCCCGAAGGACGCACGACCAAGGTTACCTGCCACGGTTCGGTGAAATATCGCGAATAGGTTTCCAGGTCCGCCGCCGCCAGAAAGATCTCCGTGCGGGTATGTGCGACGAACCAGCCCACGGCCGTCAAGCCTTCCAGGCGCGTGTCCTGCGCATCCGTCTCCCGTTGGCGCTCGAACGTCACGTGGTCGTTCGCGGAGAACGCGAAAGACGGGCCCAACGCATGTTCGCACGCCATCTCCCGCATGGCCACGATGCGGATCAAGTTTCCCTCTCTGGTTCCGTACAGGACGCCACCGGTCTCCATCCCGCCGCGAGAGAACTTCTGATAACCGTCCGCCACTACGTTGCGGATCTCTTCAATCACCAGCAGGGAATACTCGATGGCCAGTGGACTCTGGGGCCCCGTCCACGATCCGAATATGATCTCGTTCGTCATGATACGCAAGCTTCAGGCGCAAGATCCCGGGTCGCGCGCTGCAACAACCAACGCCACGGAGTCTCCGTCCTGTAGCTCCTCGTCTTCCTCATGCAGGTGATAGTAATAGGTTAGCGCGGCCATCCCGGCCGCCAACAGCAGCGCGGCGGCCGCCCACAACAACGTCCGCCCGTTCCATGCCCGGTCGCCATGAACCGCTGCCCAGGTCCCTCCGACCACGGCCAATGAAATCGACAAGCTGAGAATCAGCTTCGCGTACCACGGCATCAGATCCAAATGCCCTTGGCCACCCGCTTGGCTCCACAACATTAGAACGGCGACCAGCGGCAACAGAAATTCGGCAACGTAGACCAACCGCGAGAAGTTTGGGGGCATCCGATGCTTTTCACCGCAATTCTCATTGTACAGACAGTAGGACAGGCCATGGACTGTCCTACTGTCCTCTCCTTGTCATCCGCGCCCAGGCACGCAAATCGTCCTCGGCAGCACGGCCGTGCACCACGTGAGCGCCTGAGCGAATAGCGCATAGTCGGCGAAAAAGAAGGCCGTACCCGCCGGGCCGCTGCTCGCGTTGGCATGGAAGGCGCTGCCGTCGGGAACCGCATGAATCACAATCCGCCACGGGAATCCGGCGGCGCGCAGCGTTTTCACCAGGTCCGCACCGTTCCCGGAGTCTGGCGAAACAGCGATCATCCGGCTGCCGCTGGCAACCGTGCCGGCCAGTGATTCCTGCGAACCCATGGTGAGAACGGCATCGATTCCTCCTCCACCCGGTGTCACCACTTCATATCCAAAGCGCCGCAGGCCGTCCGCATTCCACCACTGCCCTTCCACCGCGATACGGCGCGACGGAAAATAGGAATAAAGAAATTCCAATAGCCCTGTTTCGGGCGTCCATGTTGGGTCCGTTTCGACCACCGCGCGATGTTGCATGCGCATTTCCCCGAGTAGTTCCGAGTGGCGGATGGAAGCCTCGAGCAAAGCCTTTTGCGTCTCCGGCAGCGTGGAATTTTCCAGACCGTCTTCCATCCGGTCCAAGCGCTCATGAACGGTGATGTTCAGAGCGTGGCCGCACATTCGTAAGACGTTCTTGATCCAATGGAGCACGGCAGTTGTTGATGCGTAACTTCAATCGTAACCCGGGGCGCGCCCAAGGAGCGAATCTCCAGCAGCGGTAAGGTGCGGGAGCAAGACGCCGGCCGCGGGAATCCCTTCGTTAGCGCCCTGCCCGTCCGTCGGGCATCAGCTCATCGAAGCGCCCGTCCGCTGGCCGGCCCAATGCCAGGGATTGCCAGATCCAGTCCGCCGCGCCTTCATCGCTGAATTTCGGCCCTACGGCGGCGGCCTTCCGCCGCATTGCCAGATTCTCATGAGGCGTGGTGATGCGGCGCACCGCCGCTTGAAACGCGGTCCGTTGGTAGTCCGCCACAAGCCCAACGCCGAACTGCTCCACAAAGCGCGCCGACGCCGTCCGGTTGCTGCCCAGCACCAATACCGGAATGTGCGATGCTGCCATCACGTAAATAATGCGGCTCGGCAAACTCAGTTGCGCCACCCACCGCAAATCGTCGTCGCGATCCAGCGTACCGGTGGGAGCCACCGTGAACCAGCACGCGCGTAGCGCTCGCACCAGTTCTTCCTCCGGCACCGGATCCTTCAGGGTGATGCCGCACGCTTCCAATTCCGTGGCGGACACCGGAAGATCGCGCCGGTCTCCCGGAAAATACCACGTCAGCCGAATGCCGGAGTCCCGCACCGTTCGGCACAACAACCTGACCCAGTTGGGCCCCCAGATATTGCCGATGACGACGCCCTGGTTGGGATCGGCGTGCAGCGGAGGCGGTTGAACCTCGTTCGGAATTACATACGACGGCGCCACGGGAGGCATGTAGTAAACGGGTACGCCGTACTTTGCCTGGTAAGCTGCACGCATTTCCGGCGAGTTCACCAGGCGTAAGTCGGATTGCTCAAACAGCCGCCGCAGCAGATCGTCCGGCATGCTGTCCACGCAGATGTTCTGGTCATCGACAATGTAGGTGCACAGCGGCGCACCCGACAGCTCCCGCAGCGCGAGCGCGGTTCGGGCGTCCGACGGCAGGTAGGCGACGCACAGAATCCGGCCGGCGGTGCTCCTGCCCAGGGCCTTCGCGGTTCTAAGGCGCGCCGCCTCTGAATCGGAATCCGGGTGAGAAATCCGCAGTGCCAGCTCTCCAAACTGTTGGCAGCCGTCGTAGCGATTCTCGGAACGAATCGACAAGATATTAGTGCAGCCCCGGAACATCTTCTTCATATGGACGCCGGTGCCATGCCGGTCATTGACCTCGCAGTGCGTAATCACCACGTCGGCGTCGCGCAGGATCACACCGTTACGGTCCCATTGGAGCTGCGAGTGCGAGGATTGCGGTTGACGGGACGCTTGCGTGAGCGCGCGAAGTTTACCGATGAGGTCGTGAAGAGCGTCGTGGGATGAGGGGAGGGTCACGGCTAAAAGCAAAAACCGCCTGCCACGCCCGAAGCGCAACAAGCGGTTTCTGAAATTCGCGGCAGCAGGGTTAGTTCTTGCGGTACCGGCGGAAGGCGATCAACGCACCCAAACCGCTCAGCAGCAGGCCGTAGGTGCCCGGCTCCGGAACCACGGAAAGGCGAACCTGCAAGTTGTTGTCAAGGTCGCTGTTGTCGCCGTATAGGCGGTCCAGAATGCCGATGAACAGGTACCGGTACACACCGATGTTGGGCATCGTGAACTGCGTGCCTGATCCCTGGAAGATCAGGAAGTCCTGGGCGATGTTAGTTGCGAAACCGCCGTTGGTGGTGGTGCCTGCGTCAGGTGCCGCCGTTGTTCCCGCTGGCGCGTTCAAGGCATTGGTCACCCTGTTGAGCAAGAGGTTGTTGTTATCAAGAAGATTGGTGCTGGAAAATACCGCGCCGAACGAAGGCGCCTGACAACTGCTACCGTTGTTGAAGCACAGGTCTCCCTCCGCAGTGATCCGCAGGA
This sequence comes from Candidatus Sulfopaludibacter sp. SbA3, assembly GCA_945861255.1. Classification (GTDB taxonomy): domain Bacteria; phylum Acidobacteriota; class Terriglobia; order Bryobacterales; family Bryobacteraceae; genus Palsa-187. The sequence goes on along the minus strand of CAMAUG010000149.1, from coordinate 3,254 downwards.
TGTCGCCCGTCGCCAAGCCCAGCCCGCCGACGGTCTGAAGATCGATCACGAGAGGATTTACGCCATCCACTGGGAACGTGGTTCCGTTGAACGGCCCTGCGTTCAGCAGGTAGGTCATCTTGTCGTCGACGTTACAAACCACCGTTCCGCCGCCGCCGACGCAACCCACGTTCGTCGTCAAGGCGATCGGCGCTGCGAATCCTGGTACAACAATCAAGCCCAGGAAGGCCGTTACCAACAAAGCTCGTAGAATCATTTTCTTATTCATGTTTCACCCGCCTCCGAACTACTCGCGATTCTCACAACCTAAACTACCACCCACTCCAGAATCTTAACACAAGAACGCCATGCATGCAAAGAAGTTATTTCCGTCTTTCTAGACCCAGCACCCTACCACCAGTACGTTGATGCCACAACATATTGTGGCACCTTGGTACTTCTCAGGCACAAGCCTTAGCGGCCGCCAACGCCGTCTCGTAGTTCGGGTGGTCGCCCACTTCCTTGACATACTCCACATACCTAACGATATTGTCCTTATCTATCAAGAAGATAGCACGGCTCTCGATGCGCAGATCCTTAATCAGCGTCCCGTAGGCCTGCCCGAAGGACGCATCCCGATGATCCGACACCATTTTGATGTGATCCACGCCGAACGCCCCGCACCAGCGCTTCTGGGCGAAGGGAAGATCCATGCTGAAGGTGTAGATAGTCACGCCCGGCAGTTTGCCCGCTTCCTCGTTGAACCGCTTGGTCTGAGCGTCGCAGACCGGCGTATCGAGCGACGGCACGACGCTGAAGATGCGCGCGCCATTCCCGGTTGTCGCCAACGTGACGGCTTTCAACCCGTCGTCCACTGCCTGAAAGTCGGGGGCCTTGTCGCCCACTTTCAGCTCCGGCCCAATTACGGTCAGAGGATTGCCTTTAAGAGTTGTTGCTCCTGGTCTTTCCATATGGGGCTATTCTAGCAACTCCGCGACCTGTTCAGGGGTAGTGACGGGAAGTTTGCAGGAAAAATTCTCACAAATGTACACAGTGGGCTTTCCGTCGACGGGTGGCATGGGGCGCGCGGCTTGCTCCGCCCGCATGACAATCGTGTTTGGCAGGAAGGGCCGGCGGATCGCGGCGAGCAACTCCGCGTTGGGGGAGCCAGCCAGAACAATTTCCCGCGGAGGCGCCAGCGCGAACATCAGAGCCACCAGCATTTGCGGCAGTCCCGTGCCCCCCTCGTCCATACGAGAGGTGAATGCGCGTAGCGTGCGCTCGGCGGCGGTGCGGAAATCCTCGCGGTCCGTCATGCGGGACAAGCGCAGCAGCAGCAGCGCCATGGCCGAATTGCCCGACGGCTCTGCGCCGTCGTAGTCGTCCTTCAGGCGCAGGATCAAATTCGCGGTGCCGCCACCGGACGCGGTTGTAGAGAAAAATCCCCCATTTTCCGGGTCTTCGAACAGCTCCATCGCGCGCGTGGCTAGGGTGACCGCCCACTCAAAGTCCCGCGCATCGAACGTCGATTCATACAGGTCCAGGAGCCCGAGCGCGGTGAAGCCGTAGTCGTCCAGAAAGCCGTCGATCGCGGATTCGCCGTCGCGGTGCCGCCGCATCAGGACGCCGTGCGATTCATGCCCGTCCGCGTGCGCGCCGTGCGATTCATGCCCGTCTTCGCGCGCGCCGCGCGAATCACACCCGTCTTCGCGCACGCCGCGCGAATCACACCCGTCTTCGCGCACGCCGCGCGAATCACACCAAAGATGCCTGCGCAAGAAATCCGCGGCCGCGCGCGCCGCGACGGCGTAACGTGGCTCGTTCAAAATCCATGCGCCTTTGGCGAAAGCGGAAATCATCAAGCCATTCCACGCCGCCAGCACCTTGTCGTCGCGCAAGGGGCGCGGGCGTTGCGCGCGGACCTCCATCAGCTTAGCGGCGCAGCGCCGCAGGACTGCGCGGATCTCGTCCACGCCACCCGGGCGCGAGCCCTCCGCGGAGGCATGCGCTCCGGCGAACCGGGCGGCGGTCTCCTCCGCCGTATGGGCACTGTGCAGAATGTTCCGCCCCGTGAATTCCCCTTGCGGATCGTGATCCACGTTGCCGTTCTCGCCGCAGCCGTAGTGGAACGCGAACACGGCCGCATCGGCTTCCCCCAGTACGGCGGCCAGTTCTTTCCAACTCCAAATGTAGAACGCGCCCTCGCCTTTTTCATGTGGCTGGACGGGGTCGGCGGCGCTATCGGCATCTTCGGCCGAATAGAAACCGCCGCCCGCGTCCGTCATGTCGCGCAGCACGTATTCGAAAATGTCGCGCGCCGCCGCCGCGTACTGCCCGTCGCGCGTGATTTGGAAAGCCTCCAGGTACGAGATCGCCAGTTGCGCCTGATCGTACAGCATCTTTTCAAAGTGCGGGACAAACCAGCGCTCATCCACGGAGTAGCGGTGAAAGCCGCCGCCGATCTGATCGTTCATCCCGCCATTGGACATCTCACGAAGCGTCACCAGCACCATCTCCAGTGCCTCTTCGGTGCCGGTCAGCGCGTGATACCGCACCAGGAAGTTGTGGACGCTGGGCCGTGGAAATTTCGGCGCACGTCCGAAGCCGCCCAATTGCGGATCGAACATGCGCCGGAAACCGACGTAGCCGTGTTCCAGAGCGTCTCTTGTTGCCATGCGCGCTGCCATCTGCCGGCCGCCGCTGCCCGCGCCGCCATATTCGCGCAGCTGCTCGATTACTTTCGTGCCGGATTCCTCCACGCGCGCGCGGTCCTCGCGCCATGCCGCCGCCAGCCGTTCCAGCACTGCGCCGAAACCGGGACGCCCATAACGGTTGTCAGGCGGGAAATAGGTGCCTCCGAAGAAGGGTTTGCGATCTGGAGTGAGCCACACCGACATGGGCCACCCGCCGCTGCCGGTGGAGGCCTGCACGAACAGCATATAGATGCGGTCAACGTCGGGGCGCTCCTCACGGTCAACCTTAACAGGAACGAAGTATTCGTTCAGCACGCGCGCGATACCGTCGTTTTCAAAGGATTCGCGTTCCATCACGTGACACCAGTGGCAGGTGGCGTAACCTACGCTCAGGAAAATGGGCTTGTTCTCGCGGCGCGCTTTTTCGAACGCCTCGTCGCCCCACGGATACCAATCCACGGGATTGTGCGCGTGTTGCAACAGATACGGACTCTTCTCGTTCGCAAGGCGGTTCGGCATTAGGTCAACTGGTAGCCGGCGGAGGCCAGTTCCGTCCACATTACTTCGGACTGGTGCCCCTTG
>CAMAUG010000148.1 GCA_945861255.1 Candidatus Sulfopaludibacter sp. SbA3 | reverse complement strand
CCAGCATCTGCGTCGCCGTGATGACGAATTTGCCGCGCATGCGGGCGCGCTCAATGATGGCTTTCTGCACGCCGGGCACACGCGCCAGCGCCAGTTCCACGCCCAGATCCCCGCGCGCCACCATTACGCCGTCGGACGCTTCCAGAATTTCCTCGAGGTTCTCCACCGCGTCCGGTTTTTCGATCTTGGCAACGATGGGCAGCCGCTTTCCCCGTTCTTGCAGGCGCCGCCGCAGATCCTGAACGTCCGCCGCGGACCGCACGAAGGACAACGCCACCATGTCGACATCCTGCCCCAATCCGAATTCCAGATCGAGGGCGTCTTTTTCCGTCATGGAAGGAAGGCTTACGCGGACACCGGGTAGATTGATGCCCTGCTTGTCGCGTACGGTGCCGCCGGACACCACGGCAAGCTTCACTCTGCGGCCGTCCGATTCCACCGCGCGCAATACCACGCGCCCGTCGGCCAGCAGCACGCGGTCGCCCGGCTTCACGTCGCCGCCGAAACCGCCGTACGTAGTGGACGCGCCGTCCGCGTTACCGGTCACCGGCTCTACCGTGATGGTGAAAAACGACCCCGTGCGCAACTCCGCGGAGCCGCCCTCAAACACGCCGAGGCGGATTTTGGGTCCTTGCAGATCCAACATCACGCCGGGCGAGAGTCCGCAACTGGCCGCCAGTTCGCGGACCGCGCGGATGGACGCCGCATGCTCGCTGTGCGTTCCGTGGCTGGCATTCACGCGAAACACGCCGGTCCCGGCATCCAGCAGCCCGGCCAGCATTTCGGGCGTCCTGGATGCCGGCCCGAGCGTGGCGATGATCTTGGTGCGGCGCATGTCGTCGGCGTGCGCGGGAGTTCCCGCGTTTCTATCCTTATCGGTCATCGGTGCTTTATCTTCTTGGTTCTTCGCGCAAACTGTCAAGCGCTCCCCCGGCGTCGGCAGGTTCGTGACCTCCGACCCGTACATGGCGAACGCGGCGGAGCCGGCAAGCTCGCAGATCCCGGCAGTTGGAACCGCCATGCGTATGTTGGCGGGGATCGATCCGGACTTAACAACAGCTTCATTCTGGCATTCCAAGCGCATGTTCGACAGAGCTAACGAATCCGCAGGAACTCCTGAAGCATTCGCAGTATGCGCGCATCCTGACTCGGTCCGTGGCGCTATACTGAAGTTCTCCCACGCCGCCGCTTGCTATTCAGCGACACGAAGTAGGCCACTGAGTAGAGGTAGTCCTCCCCGGACTCATCTATAACGCGCACATATCCGTCCCGGGCCGCCGAGTGGTCCGGCAAACCTTCATAGACCTTGCGAGTTTCCAGTCGTCCGCATTGCGATTACGGACACACAATACGAAGCGTGCGTGGCGATCAATTGGCATAGACCGTGGAACGGTGACCCACGGCCACCACCAGCACGACGAGGCGCCGGTCATGCAATTCGCAGATGATGCGGTGGTCGCGAACGCGGTAGCGCCACAACCCGAATTTACCTCCGCGAAGCGGCTTCCCAAATCTACGCGGATCTTCGGCCGTCGCGATGCGCGCGTCCATGTAATCGACGATTTCGCTCTGAACCGAACGGTCCAACTTCTTCAGATCTTGCACGGCCCGAGGATCGTATTCAACCGTCCAGATCATTGTTCAGTCAGCGATTGAGACCGAGTTCCTTGCGTACTTGCCGACTGGTCAGCGCGGGCCGCCGCTTTTCGAGTCGCGCCTCGGCGAGATAGCGGTCTTCCAGATCTTCGAGATTACCCTCAATGAGTTCGCGGGCGTAAAAGCTCTTGGTCCGGCCAGTACGCTGCGCGAGCTGGTCGAGCCGCCGCTCAATGCCGGGATCTAGCCGCAGGGATAGCATGTTCCGATTGTACGACATGTATGACGCGTGTGACGACACGTCGCAATCGTCCTATGGGCCGGTGCGGTCATCGCTTCCCATGATCTTCTTCCACGGACGTCGCACGTCGTCATAGGTCAGGAGGACCAGCTTGGCTAGCATTAACGCGCTGCAGATGCCTCCGGCGACAATCAGCAAGAGGGCATCAACCCTGACGTGCATTTCCGTCATTGCCCGCCGCCCGGACTTTGACGGGCAAGATAGGCGGCGATATCCCGTTCACGAAAACGCCAAAGCTTCACGCCAACCCTAATTGCAGGCAGGTGACCTGTGCGGGCCAGGTTGCGGATGGTTCGTTCGGAGACTGCCAGTCGCCGAGCCACATGGCGGACATGGATCAGTCTATCGGAAGGGTTCGATGAGTACATGACACGCTCCAATTCTGTTGCGTGTCTACTTAAATTCCCTTAGAAGATATCACGCAACAAAAACCTTCCAAAGGTTCCCGTCGCGTGAAACGGCACCAATTCACGACTACCGTGTCCTCTCCGCCCTCGCTAGGCCGGTGCCAGACAAACTGATCTTAGCCGGTTCTTCCGTGCTAAACAATGGCGGGAAGCGATTCGATTATGTGCCGAAGTTGCCGGAAATCTTCGCGGGTCCGTGGCGCTATACTGAAGTTCTCCCCCGAGCGGTACACGTATGGCCAACCCGTTCGTCCACCTGCATTGCCACACCGATTACTCCTTGCTCGACGGGGCGTGTGAGATTTCGCAGCTTATGAAGATCGCCGCTGAGCAGAAGATGCCGGCGGTGGCCATGACCGATCACGGCAACTTATTCGGCGCGGTGGAGTTCTACCACCACGCCAGCGAAAACGGCGTGCATCCGGTGATCGGCTGCGAGGTTTACGTCGCGCAGCAAGGGCACAAGAACAAGAGCGACTCAAACCGCTACAACCACCTGGTACTGCTGTGCGAAAACCAGGAAGGCTACCGCAACCTGATCCAGTTGGTCTCCACGGGCTATCTGGACGGGTTTTACTACAAGCCGCGCATTGATAAAGACCTGCTCGGGCGGCACTCCAAGGGGTTGATCGCGCTCTCGGCGTGCCTCCGCGGCGATATCAACGAAACGCTGCTGCAAGACCGGTATGAGGACGCGCGCCGCATCGCCTACGAATACACGGACGTCTTCGGCAAGAACAACTTCTTCCTGGAATTGCAGGATCACGGCCTGGAGCAGGACGGAAAAGTCATGCCGCTGGTGCACCGCCTGGCTGGCGACACGGGTATTCCGCTGGTGGTCACCAACGATTCGCACTATCTGCGCGAATCGGACGCTCGGGCGCATGAAATCTTGCTGTGCATTCAGACGGGCAAGTCCATGTCCGACCTGAACCGGATGCGTTTTGAGAAAAACGCCTTCTATCTAAAGACGCGCGAGCAAATGATGGCGTTGTTCGGCGATGTGGAGCATGCGCTCGACCGCACGTACGACATTGCGCAACGCTGCCAACTCAAACTCGAACAGGTTGCCGAACCGTTCCCGAAATTTCCGATTCCGCCGGAACATTCCGCCGACAGCTACTTCGAATACGTAGCGCGGCAGGGCTTTGAAAAGCGCCGCGTGCGCCTGGAGGCACTAGCCGCGCAGGGCCATCTGAAACATCATTTAGCCGAATACGCGGAACGCCTGGACCGTGAAATCAAGACGATTCAGCAGATGAAGTTCTCGGGCTACTTCCTGATCGTGTGGGACTTCATCCGCTTCGCCAAGCAGGCCGGTATTCCCGTTGGCCCAGGGCGCGGATCGGCGGCGGGCAGCTTGGTCAGCTACTCGATGGAAATCACGGACATCGATCCGCTGGCCTACGGGCTGCTGTTCGAGCGCTTCCTGAACATTGAGCGCGTTTCGATGCCGGATATCGACATCGACTTCTGCACGCGCGGCCGCGGCGACGTCATTAAATACGTCACCGAAAAGTACGGGCGCGAGCAAGTGGCGCAGATCATCACCTTCGGCACCATGGGGGCGCGCGCGGCCATCAAGGATGTAGGCCGCGTGCTCGACATGGGCTTCGGCGAAGTGGAGCGCATCACCAAGCTGATCCCCACGCAGCCGTTGAACATCAAGATCAAGCAGGCGCGCAAAATGGAGCCGCAGATCGATGAGCTGGCCGCGCGCGATCCGAAGGTTGCCGAAGTGCTGGAAGTCGCCGAGCGCCTGGAGGGAATGGCGCGCAACGCCAGCGTGCACGCCGCCGGCGTAGTGATTTCGCCCCTGCCGCTCAAGGATCTGGTACCGCTCTACAAAACAAACAAGGACGAAATCGTCACGCAGTACGACATGGTGGGGCTGGAAAAGCTGGGCCTGCTCAAGATGGATTTTCTTGGGCTGACCACGTTAACCATCATCGCGGACGCACTGAGGCTGATCGAGAAATACCGCGGCGTGAAGCTCCGTGTCGAAGATCTGCCGATGGACGATCCTATCACCTACCAGGCTATCTTCAGCAAGGCGTACACCAGCGGCGTGTTCCAGTTTGAGTCGTCCGGCATGCGCGATATTTTGCGGCGTTATCAGCCGGACCGCGTGGAAGACTTGATCGCCTTGAATGCGCTGTACCGTCCCGGCCCGATGGACATGATCGACGACTTCATCGATCGCAAGCAAGGCCGCAAGGAAGTGGTCTACGACGTGCCGGAGATGAAGGAGATCCTGGAGGAGACCTACGGCGTGATGGTTTACCAGGAACAGGTGATGCAGATTTCCAATCGCATCGCCGGCTATTCGCTGGGCGACGCCGATCTGTTGCGGCGCGCGATGGGCAAGAAGAAGGCCGATGAAATGGCCAATCACCGCGAACGCTTCGTCGCTGGCGCCAAGGCCAACCACCATCCCGCCCGCAAGGCCGAAAAGATCTTCGACCAAATGGAGAAGTTCGCCGGCTACGGATTCAACAAGTCGCACTCGGCCGCGTATGCGTATCTGGCGTTCGTCACGGCGTATTTGAAAGCGCATTTCCCCACGGAATTCATGTCCGCGCTGTTGACGTCGGAAACTGGCAACACCGCGAAGGTGGTGAAGTATATCAGCGAGTGCCGCGACATGGGACTGCGCGTTCTGCCTCCGGACGTGAATATTTCGGATTTCCATTTCACGCCGGACGCCGATAGCATCCGCTTCGGCCTGGGGGCCATCAAGAACGTGGGCGCGAACGCGGTGGAATCCATCGCCAAAGCGCGCACGGAGCACGGCCCCTTCGGATCGTTATTCGACTTCTGCGAACGCGTGGACCTGGGCGCGGTCAACCGGCGCATGATCGAAAGCCTCATCAAAGCCGGGGCGATGGACGCCTTGGAAGGCACGCGCGCGCAGTTGACCGCCGTGATCGACGCCGCCATGGAAAACGGTGTGCGCGTATCGAAGGACCGGGCCAGCGGGCAGTCCGGCTTGTTCGCCTCGTTGATGGCGGAGCAACCCGCGGCCGAACACCCGCTACCCAAAGTTCCGGATTGGACCTCGCGGGAAAAACTAGCGGCCGAAAAGGAATTGCTTGGTTTTTACATTACCGGCCACCCGCTCGACGAATATGCCGAAAAGGCGAAGCAACTGGCGACGCATACCACTTCCGGCCTGGAAGGCTTGGCCAAGCACACCGAAGTCGCGTTGTGCGGAATCCTGAACGCCGTGCAGCGGAAGCGAACCAAGGAAGGCAAGCCGTGGGCAGCGATGCAGATCGAGGATTTGGAAGGCTCGGTGGAGGCGCTGGTGTTTTCCACTCAGTTCGAGCGCCTGAATACGGCAATGAATGAAGAGCAGGCCGTGCTGGTGCGCGGGCTGGTGCTGCCGGAAGAGAATGCTCCGCCCAAGATTTCCGTACAGGAGATCGTTCCCCTGGAAAACGCGCGCCTCAATCTACCGGCGCTGATTTCCATTCGCGTGCCGATGCCCACCAATGGCCACGGCGCGGCGGCCACCACCCGTGCCGAGGCGCTGCAAACTCTTTTCCAAAACAAGCCGGGGGAAACCGAGGTCCGCCTGCGGCTTGAAAAACCGAAAGACTTCTCGGTTATCCTGGATGTTGCGGCAAGAGTCCGTCCCGACAAGGAGTTCTGCGCCGAGGTAGCCCGCATCTGTGGGTCCGAAGCGCTGGAAATTCTGGGCGGATAACCGCGCCAGCCACATGGCCGATTCGCCAACCCCCGTTCCGCAGCCAAGCGCCGCCCCTGTTCCATCCAATCCAAGCTGGGACCGCGTACAGCTTGCCAGGCACCCCAAGCGTCCGCACGCCATCGACTACATCCAGCGCCTGTTCACGGAATTTCACGAACTGCACGGCGACCGGCGCTTCGCCGACGACAAGGCAATCGTCGCCGGCATGGGCTGGTTTGAAGAGCGCCCGGTGATGGTCATCGCGCAGGAGAAAGGCCGTGACACCAAGCAGAAGCTCATGCGTAACTGGGGCATGCCGAAGCCCGAAGGTTATCGCAAAGCCATGCGGTTAATGGAGCTCGCCGCCAAATTCGGCCGGCCCGTGATTACCCTGCTCGATACCATGGGTGCCTACCCCGGCTTGGATGCCGAAGAGCGTGGCCAGGCGGAAGCCATCGCCTACAACTTGCGCGAGATGTCGCGGCTGGCCGTGCCGGTGATTTGCGTGGTGATTGGGGAAGGCGGCAGCGGAGGCGCGCTGGGCGTGGCCGTCGGCAATCGCATTTACATGATGGAGAACGCCTGGTACAGCGTGATTTCTCCGGAAAGCTGCGCGGCCATCATCTATCGCGATTCCGCGCGCGCGCCGGAAGCGGCCGCCGCGCTGAAGATCACAGCCACTGATCTCAAGGGACTAGGCTTGATCGATGAAATCATTCCGGAACCGGGCGAGGGCGCGCACACCGACCCCGACGCCTCCGCCGAGGCCGTCCGCGTAGTGTTGCGCCAGGGATTGGCGGAACTCACCGCCATGACGCCGCGGCAGTTGATCGACGACCGCTACGAGAAGTTCCGCCAAATGGGTTCGTTCTTTTCCGAAGGATTATGAAATTGAAAAAGCCCGTCCTGGTAGGCCTCCTCATCGTCGCCGCGATCCTGGGCATCATCGTGTATTCGTCGATGAATCTGGCAAGCTACCGCGTCGAAGTATGCATGTCGTTCAACGGCCTGACCAACTGCCGCACGGCCTCGGGATCCACGGAAGATTTCGCGCTACGTTCAGCCAGGTCTAACGCCTGTGCCGCCATCGCGTCAGGGGTCACGGACACCATCGGTTGCGAAGGCGCCACTCCGGCGAAAGTTACCTGGCTGAAGCGGTAGGTCCAGCCCTTGTCCCCGGACTGCGGGAAGGAGCCACCGAGAACGCCACGGTGCTGAGCGAGTCGACGCGGACCAAACTCCGCTTCCCTGCGGTGAGCTCCAAAACGAATCAATTACGCCTGGCGATGCCAACAAGATTTTGGCGCCATGACTGGCTGTCGCAGCGGCACGCGGACTGATTTCCCGAGCGCTAGGCCTCACTCCCACAGTTTTTCCCTTTCGGGGAAAATCACGGCCAGGGGATTGTGTGTGGAAAGACTAGCCTATTCCTGGATCTCAAGCTGGCCAAAACGCGCAAACACTAGCACTTCACTCGGTTTATTCCGCAGTCGCACGGCCCATGGGCTGTGCCTGCCACGTTCGAATCGCAAGTGGGTAGCCCGGCCGCTTCCCGGCGCGGTCGCTGACTTGCTAAGGCATACGGGAGAGTACTCAGGTCATGGCGGAATTCACAGTGCCGACGGACGTGCCGGCGAACGGCAGCTTAGCCGCTGAGCGGCGTGGCAAGGTTGTAGTTGCCGCAAGCATCGAGATTCAGCACTATCTAGAGACCGCATTGACGGCTCTCGGATACGCCTCGATACTGGTGGACGACGGTCGCCAATTGGTACGCGTGCTCTCCGCTGGTCCGGACCCGTTGGCCATCCTGTTCGAACAAGGATTCGCGTCCCCAGAGGTTCTGGACGAGATTGTGAATGAATTCGGGACCATGAATCGAGTCACCGGTAGCCGCATGCCGATCGGCCTGATCACGGCGGACGGTTCCGGCGACGGGATTTCCGATGAGTGGATCGCCCGTGGAGCCGTCGTTCCGCTTCCCGGCCTCATATTGTACGGGGATCTCAGACAGACCATGGCAAACCTGACTGAGTCTCCACGTAGGGCTGCTGGACCCGTGAAGGCGTCTCCAGACGCCGCCAGGGCTAGCACGTTCCGCGGTGCTGTGTTTCAGCCCGAAAATTTGAGCCCTCAGATGCGCCGGATCGCACGACTGATTGAGCAAGCAGCCCTTTGCGACGTCCCAGTGCTGGTGCAAGGCGAGACAGGGGTCGGCAAGGAAATGCTGGTACGGGCTATTCACGAACGTTCGGCCCGGGCGAGCCAGTCGTTTGTGAGCGTGAATTGCGCGGCGCTTCCCCGGGAGTTGGTGGAAAGCCAACTCTTTGGGTATGAGCGCGGGGCGTTCACCGGCGCCACCAGGAATCAGCCCGGTTTGTTCGAAATCGCGGACGGTGGAACGATCTTCCTTGACGAGATCGGGGATATGGATATTCGCCTCCAGGCGAAGCTGTTACAGGTCCTGCAGGATCATGAGATACACCCACTGGGGGCCAGTGCGTCGATCCAGGTGGACGTTCGTGTCATGGCTGCGACCCATCGCGACCTGAGAATGGCAATGGCGAATGGTCAACTCCGGGAAGACCTGTATTACCGGCTGAATGTCATCTCGATCGTCATCCCGCCCCTGCGCGAACGCCGGGAGGAGATTTTGCCTCTTGCCGAATTCCTTCTCCGAAAACACGCCGGCTCACAACTCCCAATTCCTCAATTAGATGCGGAGTTGAAGAGCCTACTGTTATCCCACCATTGGCCGGGAAATGTCCGTGAGTTGGAAAATATGATCCGCCGCTATATAGTGCTGCGCGATCCTAGCGTGTTCGACGAACTGCGTGGCGCGACTGAACCAGTATCGGCATCGAATGGCAAACCTGCGAGAGTGCCTCTCACCGATCCGCCGGTGCGGTCCATTTTCGAGATGCTGGACCACGCTAAGAATAAGGCACAAATTGAAGCACTGCTCGCCGCTTTGGCGACAGCCCAATGGAATCGGCGGAAGGCGGCGGATCTTCTGCGGGTCGACTACAAATCGCTCCTCTATCAGATGAAAAAGTTCCAGATTGGGGCTGCGGGGGGTAGATCGCGCGCAAAGAATGGTTCCAGAGGCCAGGGTGCCGTCGCTTCTGGTTCTCCAGCAC
>CAMAUG010000147.1 GCA_945861255.1 Candidatus Sulfopaludibacter sp. SbA3 | reverse complement strand
TACCGAAAGCTCGGGCGTCGTGCGTGGCGGCTTGCCGCGCCGGCATTTCATCTACAGGTCCGGAATGAGAAGTCCCCATAATGCGATCGTGCCGCGAATGGTGGGCGCGCCCCGCGCGGCCGCATTTCACCAGGATATCGCTGAACCCTCTCCTCCGGCTCAAAGAATCCGTCCAGCGGAGGCGGCAGGTGCGGGCGAGGATTGTCCGCCGCGTTCCCCGTCGGCGATCTACCGCGCGCCGGGCACAGCCCGAGCAAGAACGCGGCCAAATTAAGCCGGCGGCGAAAAGCGAAGTCCGGCTGCCCGGCACAGCGCGGCCGGCGCTACGGCTCCAGTTGGTCCGGGAACACAGCGTATCCTTGCGGAGGCGGAAACAGCTCTTCCAGCAGCAGCAGGCGCTTGCGTAGATAGCGGCTGGGGAGTTGGCGAGGGCCTGTGTCCACGTCGATATCGCAGCAAATGCCGTGCAGATAGAGCGTGAGCGTATCGGCGAAGGACTGGCGCGCGTACTCGCCGAATTGCTTGCCGCCGCGTCCGCCCAATGTACGGCGCATCCCTTGTTTCAAGCGCCAGCTGGGCTCGTCCACTTCCCCATTGGCATCCGCGCTCAGCTCATCGCGCAGCATGCGGCTATAGCGGGTTTCCATGTCGCCGGTCCAGCGGTCCGCCATCATGGAAGCGAGCTGGTGATAGAAGCGGTAGTGGTATTCAGCCACTTCCTGGTTCTTCAATGCGAACGCGAGCACGGTTTCGTCGGCGGCCTTCAACTGGGCGACGTTGGATACGCGCCCGTCCGGCGGCGGCTCCATGGACACGTAGTCGGACGCGGGCGGCGTCTGCGGCTTGCGCTTGCCGTCTTCGCCGCGCTCCAGATAGGGCACCAGCAGAATGGAGATCTTCGGCAGCGCGGCCACGATGGCCGGCGGGAGCGCGGCGACTGGTTCTTGGAGATATTCCTTCAGATCGTCTTCCGACATGGGAACCGACGCGCAAAAGTAGGAGAAGGTATTGCTGAGCGGAATCATTTCGCCGTGAAACTGTTCGGCGAACTGCTTTACGCTCAGTCTGGAGAGATCGGGATTGGCCGGCATTGAATAAAGAGTGGCACCTCCATTCTAGCCCGAGTGGCAAGCCGTCAACGCAAACCCGTCCAAATGCCCGAAAACCGCGCTCAGCGGGAAGGCGATCCACGAACCAACTCGTGCAGGCGGGCTGAGGCGCAGTTCCCGCGGTCCCGCCGTAAAATGACGCCGTGGATCGCGATGAAATCCCTTGGAAGCCGCGCGAGATCGGCGAGACTATCTTGCCAACACGGGTATGGTGGTCACGTTCCCCGTTGGAGTTGCCCGTAGACCAATGACGCTGATCCAGCCGCCCGCTGGCGTGACGAATTCGATGGTGCCCCGCATCCCCGCGGCGACCGCGTAATTATCCGGCAGCATGAACGAGATGTGCCCGCGCCCGGGCAGACCGATCGCCGTGGTCTGTTGCAACGCGCCCGTATCGTCGCGGATCAGCACGTCCACGTTTGCCGGCTGGTTGGCCATGTTCGCTAATGCCAACCCCGTGGTCAGGCCGCCCGTATTGTCGAACGCCAGAATATAGGACACCGCGTTCAGCGCATGCAACGGCACCAGGGCTTCCTGGCCGTGCAGAATCCAGCGGAAGACGCCGAAGCCACTCACGTTGCCGGTGGTCGTCAGTTGCGCCGAGCCCACCACCACCGGTCGCGATTCCTGGCCTACGGTTTCGACGAGCAACGAAGCGCCCGGAGCGAGCGTGCGCGTCAGGGAAGGCGCACTGAGTGTTTCGCCGGTCTGCGGCAGGGAGAGCGGAGTCAGGAGCGGGTCGCCATTCTCTGCGAAGAACGCCAGCGTCGCCGCCGCGGACGCCACGCCCGTGTTCACTACCGTGAAGCTCTGCGTCCAGCCGCCGTCAAACAGCATGTGCGTGATGGAGCCGCCCCCAGTGCCCACATCGGCCAGCACCGGTACGGTAGTCAGCGCGGTTCCGTTCGCACGCAGGCCCAGCACGCTGATCCGGCCACCCGGCGGGGTTTGAAATTCGATGGCGCCGCGCTTGGCCACCGTGACCGGATACCGTTCGAACAACATGAAGGATGCGTGGCCCAGCGCGGGTAGATTGATCGAATCCGTCCCCATTTGCGCACCAGTATCGTCCCGAATGATCACCGGCACGCTTGCGGCGGACGCACCTAGATTCGCGATCGCGAGACCGGTCGCCAGCACGCCGGTATTGTCGAAGGCCAGAACGTACCGGCTGGCATTGCGCGTCTCCAGCGGCACCACGGCCTCCCATTTGTTGGCGGAGTTGCTGAAGATGCCGAAGCCCGTGATGCCGGCTGTGCCCAGCAATTGCCCCCACCCAATGGCGGCGGGTGGGCCGGCGGGGCCCGTCGTCTCCATAATGAACTGGGCACCGGGGTTGATGGTGCGGTCGACGGCCGAGACCATCACTGTTCCCGTATGGGGCCATTGCGGGAACGTCAATGGCAGCGTAAGAGGATTGCCGTCGTTATCGAAAAAGCTCATGCGCGCATGCCCCAACGCGGCGCCCAGATTGATGGAATTCAAGAGCGTTTTCCAGGTCCCACCGGAAGCGATTTGAGCAATCGATCCTGCTGCGGTTAGGTTCGCGGCAGGTGGAATAGAGCCTAGTGTCGTCCCTAAGGCGGCAACGGATTGTGCAGAGGCATTCTCTGCCGCATCATAGGCAGCCACAGTGTAGGAGTATGTGGTTTGGGCTGTGAGGCCAGTGTCCTGGTACAGAGGGGTACCAACTGTAGCTACTTCGGCGAAGGAGGAATTTCCGGAAGATCGATATACTTTATAACCTGCTACTCCGACGTCGTCCGTTGAGGCAGTCCAGGTGAGGTTGATCTGTGAAGATGAGATGACGAAAGATACGAGGCCGGAAGGGATGGATGGCGCGGTGGTGTCGGAGGGAGGGGGTGGGACGGATCCGGAAGGGCTGAATTTGACCAGCGCGGCATCGGCCAGCCCGGCATTGACCGGTTGATAAGAGTTCACCATCCACGCATTGCCGCTCCCGCTGGAATGCCCGCCGAGGTAGATATTGCCCGCGCCGTCGGCATGCAGACTCCGGTTGAAATCCACGCCTACGCCGCCGGCGTAGCTGCTGTACAGCAATTGCGTGAGACTTGAGTTGAACTTGGCTACGAAGAAGTCGCCGTTGCCTCTATTGACAGTCTGGTAGCTTCCGCCCGCCATCGGAAGATCCGTGGAATAAGTAGCTCCCCCGATATAGACATTGCCGGCCGTATCGACGCCTACCCCTTCGATGCCATCCCCTCCTGATCCTCCAAAATAGGTAGCAGCCTGAAGAACTCCATTGGCGTTGAACTTGGCGAGAATACCATCGCCGCAATAGTTACCGCAGCTCGCTCCGCCGCCGTTGTAGCTGGTGTCGTACGCCCCGGCCGTTGCCAGGTTGGGAGACAGCGTGGTCACCGACACGTAGATGGATCCACCGGCGTCCAAGGCCAGACCATGCGTCTCGGAGAATTCCACCGCCGTACCGCCGAAGTAGGTGCCCCACAAGAGTTGCTTTCCATCCGGAGAGAACTTGGCCAGGTGCATGTCGCCGACACCTCCGAAGGACGTATCCAACCCCGCTGAAACAGGGATGTCCGTGGAGTTGGTAAATCCCAGAACATACACTCCGCTGGCATTGGCGCGGAGGGAGGGAGTGCCGACATCGGCGCCGCTGCCGCCGAAATAGGTAGCCCACAGAAAGGCTCCGCCGGTTGACAACTTTACAATCACGCCGTCCTGCTGGCCGTTCGGCGTGGTGTCATACACGCCGGGGCCAACCAGTGCAACCGTCCCAGTAACCGCTGTCAGCGCGCCATACACGTTACCTTGACCGTCCAGAGCGATGTCTCGAAAGAATCCATAGCCGGTATCTCCGATGAATGTAGACCAGAGTACTTGCGAACAGTCCAGCGAAAGTTTAGTGATGAAGCCATCTTGCGCGCCATAGGCGCTGGCTGGCTGGTTATCGCCGGCGAAATTGGGCTGCGCCGCTCTCGGCGTCGTGGGATAGCCGACACCGGCGCGCCCACCCACGTAAACTCCCGTGCCGTCTACTTCGATGGCGTAAGCACGGTCGTAGTTTGGTCCGCCGATAAACGTGGAGCAAACCAGAGCACCCGTGGGAGAGAACTTGGCCATAAAGACATCGGTATTGCCGTTGAACGTCTTGTCGTAGGCCCCCGCGGTCACCGGGAAATTGCTGGACTGCGTCCCGCCGGCGACGTAAATATTGCCTTGCGCGTCCGTGGCCACGTCCCGGATCCATTCGTTTCCCGTACCCCCGAAGTAGGTGGAAAAGGTTAGGTTGTAGGATGCAGAGCTAGCGGCGTTTCCTACCGTTACGATTCCCGGCGGGAGGATCACACCCAGCAGCAAAAGCGCCGGTGTCAGGTACCGGAAGAGCAAAAGGAAACGGCGTTTTCGCATAGACGGAAATCACGCAGCGAGTCATTCGCGGTTGGGCCGCACCGATGCACTTTCTATCTTCATTATCGCCGGAGCAACAACACTCTGGCCAGCCTCCGCGATCCGTCCGCAATTCCGGATTCCAGGCTTCCGAGCAGCCATGCGGTAGCATGCGCAGGCCGCCTCTTGAGCACCTGACGGGGTGGTCCGCAGTCTCACGCGTGGCGGCTCTCGTTGGTGTGCTGGAATCTTACGGACGGATGAGGGGCGTTCCGTTCGCGATGCGGCCACACACACGGAGGCTCCGCGCGTTTCTCCTGGGTATAAAATGAAGCCGTGGAGCGCGATGAAATCCTGCGAAGGCTGCGCGAAAGGATTGTCGCGTTCGCGGCATCTCGCATGGGGAGGGATGCGGCTGAGGATCTTGCCCAGGAAACGCTGGTGGTGCTCGAAGAAAAGTACCGGCACGTGAACCCCATTGAGGAACTGCTGCCGCTCGCGCTGCAAATCGTCCGGTTCAAGATGGGCGCGCTGCGGCGGAAGACGGTGCGGCGCGGCGAATATACGTCGATTTCGGTCGACGACGTGCCGTTGCCGGATCACGCGGCGGGACCGGAGCTGGTATTCGAGCGCAGTGAAATGCGCGAGCGGCTCCGGAGCGCCATCGGCGAAATGGAAGAACGCTGCCGGGAAATGTTCCGCATGAAATTGGAGGGGATGGGCTTCGAGGAAATCCGGCGGGCGCTGGGTGTCCAGTCGATCAACACCATCTACACTTGGGATTTCCGCTGCCGGCAGAAGTTGCTGGAGCGGCTGGGCGGCAGTTGGGATGGAAGCGGCGAAGGGAGAAAGCAATGAAGCCGGAAGAAATCCGCAAGCTGTTGGGCGGCTTCGCCACCGGCACGCTCACGGAGCGGGAGCGCGCGTTGCTTTTTTCAGCCGCATTGGAAGATCAGACGCTGTTCGACGCGTTGGCGAACGAAGAAGCGCTGCGGGAAATGCTGGCCGATCCCGCGACGCGGGAGGAGTTGCTCCAAGATCTGCGCGCGCGACCCGCGGAACAGCCGGCGGCCGTGCCACGCGATTCCGGGGGCGTGTGGGCGGCGCTGTGGGAGCGAATGACGCCGGGACGGCTCGCGCTGGCGGGCGCGCTCGCCGCGGTGGTGCTGGCAATTGGCGTGGTGCAATACGCGCGGCTGAACGAACCAGAAGCGTTTACCGAAATCGCATTGAACCGCGCGCCTGAACCGGCCGCACCGGGTACCGCGGAGAATGCCGCTCAACCGCAGCCGCAAGCCATGCCCGCGCCCGCACCCAAGGCCGCCCCGCGAGACGCGCTGCGGCGGCAGGGTCAGTTTGCCGATGAGCGGAGCGCCGCGCGCGCGGCCAAGGAGAACGTGGCACCCGCGCTGGAAAAGCGCGAGCGCGACGCTGCGGCTCCACGCGAGGAATCCGGCCGTGTCGCGAGCGATCAGTTAGCGGCGTCGAGCGTGGCGCAACCCGCCGCGCCTTCGTTCCGGGCCGCCGCGCCAATTCCGCCCCCTCCCTCGGCGCCTGCTTCCACCCGATCCAGCGCGCCCGTGGCGGCGGAAGAGCGGGAGTCCAACAAGGCCGCGGTGGCGGAAAAGATCGAGGCGCCCAGGGCGGGCATCGCTGGGCAAGTGGGACGGGGGTTCGGCGGCGGAATCGGGGCGGGCGTGGCAACGTCTCTGCCACAGGCACTCGGCGGCCTCGCCGTTGTGAACGGCGAATTCACGGCGCGGGTCACCGACGTCAACGGTACTATTGTCAGCATTAATGCCGGCGCCGGAGCGGGAGTCCGCGTGGGAGACGCGTTTGAGATCGTGCGCGAAAACCGTGTGCTTGGCGTCATCCGGATCAGCGAAGCGCGCGAGGCGTTCGCGGTGGGAGCCTTCGAGCCCACGCGGAGCAATAGGCAGGCCGCTCAGTCCGCCGGCGGCCGCCTGGATACCACGGATGTGAACGCCGCGGTCCCTGCCGATCGTCCGCGCGCGGGGGACGCTGTTCGCCGCTCCAGCGCGTCGCCGGCGCGATAGGCGGGCCGGGGCGGACGCCGCGCCTCGAGAGGGCGCCACGGCGGGGCGAGACCGCGTCCACCAGACTATTCCCGTCGCACCGCCAGACAGCCAGCAGCGCCGTATTTCCGCGGCTAACACCGGGACCGGCCCGCACTTCCGCGCTCCTCATATTTTTCGTCCGTTTCTGAAAGGAACGTGCGGCTCGCCGCATTTCACCGGTGGAGCGACGAATTCCTCCAAGGAGACTTTCATCAAAATGCGAACTACAATCCAATTTCGCGCTATCAGAATCGCGTTGGCGGGCGTGGCGTGCTTGCTGGCGCCCCTCACTTCATTTGGGCAGCGGGCGGGCTGGCCGGCGGGCGACGCGCCTCCCGGAATCTTGCTCAGCGTCCTTCCGGACGGCCACATCGGCGGGCTTTGTCCGCTCACGCACACCGACGTCAAAGCACGGATCAGCGGGCCGCTCTCGCGCGTTACCGTGGAGCAGCAATTCACCAATCCCTTCACGCGAAAGATTGAGGCGGTATACACTTTTCCACTGCCTTCCGATGCGGCGGTGGATGAGATGACCATGTACATCGGCGACCGCGTGGTGCGCGGCAAGATCAAACCCAAGGACGAAGCGCGCGCCATTTATAACGCGGCCAGGCGCGCCGGACATCTGACGGGACTGCTGGATCAGGAACGGCCCAACATCTTCACCCAGGCAGTGGCGAACATCCAGCCCGGCGAAAACGTGAAGATTGTCATCCGTTACGTGGAAACGCTGAAGTATGAAGAAGGCAACTATGAGTTTTCATTTCCCATGGTGGTGGGTCCGCGCTATAATCCGCGCGGCACGCCGAACACGGCCAAGATTAATCCGCCGGTCACGCCAAAGGGCGCGCGCGCGGGTCACGATATTTCCGTGGAAGTGGCGCTGGATTCCGGCGTGCCGGTGAACTTTCTGCGGTCTCTCACGCACGACGTCGACATCCAAAAGACGGGCGCGAGCAAGGCGGTGGTGAAGCTGCGCAACAAAGCCGAGCTGCCGAACAAAGACTTCATCCTTCAATACGATGTTTCCGGCGCGAAGATCGCCGACGCGGTGATGACGCATCGCGGCGCGAAGGGCGGCTTCTTCACCATGATCCTGCAGCCGCCGGATCGGGTGGCGGCGGAGGAGATCACGCCGAAGGAACTGGTGTTCGTGCTGGATACATCGGGTTCCATGAGCGGGTTTCCCATCGAGAAAGCGAAGGAGACGATGCAGCTGGCGCTCGCGGGGCTGCATCCGCGCGATACCTTCAACCTGATTACATTCGCGGGCGACACGTTCGTGCTATTCCCGCATCCTGTTCCCGCGACGCACGAGAATCTGGCGAAGGCGCAAGCATTCCTGGCTGGGCGGCGCGGCGGCGGCGGCACGGAAATGATGAAGGCGATCCGCGCGGCGCTCGACCCCTCGCCGCTTGAATATGGCCGCGAGCGCGACCACGTCCGGGTGGTGTGCTTCATGACCGACGGCTACGTGGGCAACGATATGGAGATCATCGGCGAGATCCAGAGGCACCCGAACGCCCGCGTGTTTTCGTTCGGCATCGGAAGCTCGGTGAACCGCTTCCTGCTGGACCAGATGGCGCGCGAGGGCCGCGGTGAAGTGGAATACGTGGGACTGGAGGACGACGGTTCCGCCGCCGCGCGCCGCTTCCATGAGCGTGTCCGCACGCCTTTGCTGACCGATCTGCGGCTGGAATGGAACGGCGTCGCCGTGTCTGAAGTATATCCGGCGCGGCTGCCGGATTTGTTCAGCGCGAAACCGGTGATCATCAGCGGGCGCTACGATACGCCGGGCAGGGGAGTGGTGCGGTTGCGCGGAAAGCAAGCCGGGCGCGACTTCGTGCGCGACGTGCATGTGACGCTGCCGGCCGTGGAGCCTGAACGCGAAGCGATCGCCACGCTGTGGGCGCGCCGCAAAGTGGACGCGCTGATGGCCACGAACTGGACGGGGATGCAAGCGGGTGATCCTGGTCCGGAGATCAAACATGCGATCACGAAGCTCGGCGTCGATTTCGGTTTGATGACGCAGTTTACGTCGTTCATCGCGGTGGAGGAAACCATCCGCACGGAAGGCGGCCGGCCGATGCGCGTGGAAGTTCCGGTGGAGATGCCGGCGGGAGTGAGCTACGAAGGCAACTTCGGTGGTGAGATCAGGGAGCGAATCGCCATGAATATGGCCGCGCCCGCGCCGGCCGCACCGTTTTCCAGCAGAGCGGGCATTGGTGCAGCAGTGGGGGGGCAGGCGGGGAGCGCGGTGCACGATGAACTTGGACGAACACTGGAGAAAGAAGCCGATGCTGCGTCCAAAATGTTCCGCGCGGACAATCGCAAGCTTGATGCGGCGCTGGCGGCCGTTACGTCCGGGCGCATTCAAGTGAAGATCTGGTTGACAGATACATCCGCGGAAGCGCTGGCGAAGCTGAAGGCAGCCGGCTTCGCGGCGAAGTCTTCCGTCTCCGGGCGATTTATCACCGGCGAAATCGACGCCAGCCGGTTGGCGGAGCTGGCGGGGTTGAGCTTCGTGCAGTACGTCTCGAAGCCGTAGCGGGTTGGGCGGGGATGCACCGCTCCCTCACGGTCGCGGCCCGGTTAAAC
>CAMAUG010000146.1 GCA_945861255.1 Candidatus Sulfopaludibacter sp. SbA3 | reverse complement strand
GGATCGATGAAGCTGCACGTGTTAACCACGATCACGTCGGCATCAGAGGGATGCGGAGTCAATTCATGGCCCTGATGGGTGAGTTGCCCCATCATCACCTCGGTGTCGACGAGGTTCTTGGGACACCCCAGACTGACAAAACCAATCTTCATGCTTGTGTGTGTCCCGGTTCCTGCTGGAAAGGCCAAAATTGCGAAACGCCGCTTAGGTGTGGCAGTGGCTCAATCCCCGCTTCTCCAGATACTGCTGGTGGTACTCCTCCGCGCGCCAAAATGCGGCGGCCGGTGTGATCTCGGTGACGATGGGCCTGGGGAACCGCGCCTGCGCGGCTTCAAGCGACGCGCGCGCCTCCGCTGCCTGCGCCTCCGAATGAACGAAAATGGCCGAGCGGTATTGCGAGCCTGCGTCCGGTCCCTGACGGTTCAGCGTCGTCGGGTTGTGGTTGTTCCAAAACACCTCGAGCAGATCGGGGTAGCTGATCACCTGGGGGTCGAACGTCACCTCCACCACCTCGGCGTGGCCCGTACGGTCCGTACAAATGTCGTGGTAGGTGGGGCGATCCATCGCGCCGCCCATGTAGCCCACCGCAGTGGACTTTACGCCCGCCAGCCGCCGGAACGTCTCTTCGACGCCCCAGAAACAGCCGGCGCCAAACGTGGCCTTTTCGAGTCCGGGATTCACCTGCTCCATAAACTCTATTGTAGCGGTAGCCGATCCCCAATTAGGTACAATGGCCAACTTGACCAAGCTCCGCATTCGTAACTTGACCAAGGGCACGGACTTAGCCGATCGCGCCGACGTCGCCGACAACAGCGCTGCGCGCCAGAAGGGCCTGCTGAAGCACACGGGCCTCGCCGAAGGCGAAGGACTGTGGATCGTGCCCTGCGAGGGCGTCCATACGTTCTTCATGAAATTCGCGATCGACGTGATCTTCATCAACAAGAAGCGCGTGGTGACCAAGATTCGCCCCAATATGGTCAAGAGCCGCATCGCGCTCAGCATCCGCGCGCATTCGACCATCGAGCTTCCCGTGGGCGTGATCCAGAAATCGCGGACGGCAGCGGGGGACCAGTTGGAACTGGAGAAATACGAGGGATCCGCCGATTCAAGTGCAAAAGATCATGTCCCCCACTGACACCGTCCTCCGCCCGCGAACATCTTCGCCTGCTTCGCTGCTCGCCATCGCCTGGGATCTCGCCTGGCGCATCGCCATGGTGGCGGCCGTCATGGCGGGCGTGTTGTCGCTGATCTTCTTTCCTTGGGCGAGCGACGCGCCGCTGGGGGAGAAGGAGCAGGCAGAATTACGCAAGTATTATCTGACCGCATACGACAAAGCGGCCAAAGAGGACAGCGAACAAGACACGCGGTACGTGAAGATCGCCGAAGCGGACGCTCAAAAGCAGGGCGTCAAGGAGAACGTGCAGGCCTTTGCGCGGACCTACGGGTTGGCGAATAAGAAGGTTCTCGACATCGGCGCGGGCCGAGGCTACTTGCAGGATGTTGTGCCGAATTATACGGGTTTGGACATCTCTCCATCCGTGCAACGTTTCTTTCATAAGCCCATCGTCACGGCTTCCGCGACGTTGATGCCCTTTGAGGCCGGCGCATTCGATGCGGCGTGGACCGTGTGGGTCTTGGAACACGTTCCCAATCCGGAAGCCGCCTTGATGGAAATGCGGCGGGTGGTGAAGGACGGCGGCCTGTTGTATCTTGCACCGGCCTGGGATTGTCCCCTCTATTTGGCGCAGGGATATCCCGTGCGCCCCTATAGCGATCTTGCCTTTGCCGGCAAGTTGGTGAAGGCGTCCATTCCGTTCCAAATTTACTTTTCCAATCTAGCCAAAGCACCGATCCGTCTATTGCGCTATGGCGCATGGCGGATCGGGGGCGCGCAGGCGAAGTTTCATTACCGTCGGCTGACACCCAACTACGAACACTACTGGATGGAGGACAGTGACGCAGTCAATACGCTGGATCGCTTTGAGGCCGAGCTCTGGTTCCGCAGCCGGGGCGACGAGTGCCTCAACTGTTCGGGCGCACTGGGAGGCTGGCTCCAGCAAAACGACCCGCTGATCGTCCGCATTCACAAGTAACCTTCCGAAGGAACCGCCCGCAGAGGCAACCGCCCGCGCAGAAGCAACGGCCCGCGCTCAAAACAAAACGCTGCACCCCTTCTCCAGTCCGCTGTCCACGTCTCCGAGCGCGCCATCATTGGGGGATCAGGGACACCGCCCAGTGGTATTTTCCTGTATGTCGAGCGAAGATATGGGTAGGCGAACAGGAGGCGGAGTGCCCAACAAGAAAACGCTGCTCGAGAAACTGGGCGGCCCGGATGCGATCAACCAGATGTCCGCGGAGGCCAAGGCCGACGCGCTCGAAACGTTGTTGCAGGAAGAGTTGAATCGGTCCCTGGCGCCCGATGCTCGCGATGCAAAGCGCCGCCTTCCCACTGCCGCGGAAGTGGAAGCGCAAATCGAAACCCGGCACCATCGGCTCGGCGTTGGCAATCTGTTCTACGCCGGCAAGCAGCACGTCCGCAAATTGCCGCCGATGCCGGAAAAACCCACGTTGGCCGACTTCTTCCGTCTGCGCTTCCACAAGACCGCGCATCACGTACTGCAAAGCGCGAATCTGGCCCAAAAAAACGGCATGCCGGAGGAAGTGATTCTTGCTTGCCTGCTGCATGACCTCTCGCAGGAATTGATTCACGTGGAACATGGCTGGTGGTCCGCGCAAATGTTCGAACCGTATGTTTCTGAAAAGACCACGTTCGCCATCCGCTACCATCAGGCTCTGCGCTTCTATGCGGACGAGGCGGCCGGTTACCATTACCCGGAGCTATACCTGGAGCTCTTCGGCGAGGATTACAAACCGGAGCCCTACATTGAGGCCACCTACCAGATGGTGCGCAAACACAAGTGGTACAGCCTGCCCCGCCTGGTTACCGTGAACGATCTCTATTCGTTTGAACCCGGCGTCGTGGTGAATCTTGAACAGTTCACCGACATCCTGGGGCGCAATTTCAAGCAGCCGCCGGAAGGCCTCGGCTTCGATAACACGCCGGTAGCCCACATTTGGCGCTCTCTGATCTGGCCGGATCACCCGCTATGAGCAGGTAGTCGCCACCCAAACAGGACGCAAATGCGAAAAGTGAAGCTCCGCTCGCGCACATCCCCCGGGTAGTGCGTAAGTCTGAATTTTCTCAGGCGGCGACATCGATGACCCACCGCCTGGCGCGGAACATGGCGGGGGATGGTTGCATTGCCGGTTGTGAGTTCCGAACGGTGGAAGCATCAAACGCGGAACGGATTCAGGATTTTCAGTCCTCGAATCGTGCGACCGTGTCGCAGGTCCTCACTATACAAAATTTGAGCGCCAGACCGGACCGCGCTCACGATGACGAGTCCGTCCCAAAACGAAAGCTTATCCTGCGCGGACAGCGTCGCTGCGTCACGAATCATCGTGTAATCCGTTGTGACCACCGGGAATGCGGCCAACTGGTCCAGATAGTGAATCGCCCGCTCCGCCCGCATCGGCCTTGCGCCTTTCCGTGTCAGGGTGACGAAGAGTTCTTGCAGCACCTGTGTGCTGGTGCGGAAACGTTCCGCGAGCATGAGCTGCTCCAGCAGGCGCGCCGCGACCGGAGAACGTCGGGTGTCGTCGGGCGCGAAAGCGTATACCAGCACATTGGTGTCGACGAACGCGATGCCGGGCACATCAGCGTCGGTCATGGAGTTCGTCGCGCGTCCAAGTGCGTTTGCCGATCCGGTAAGGGCTCGTCCGGAAAATCCTCTTCAACTCCCGTAGCGCCGCCTGTTGCCCATCTTGCGCACGGACCACCTGAGACAAGTAGTCCCGCACCATCTGATTGACCGAGGTTTCCCGGTCAAGAGCGATCTTGCGGGCGGCGCGAAGTACGTCTTCATCCATGGTAAGCGTGAGGTTCTTTGCCACAGGATCAGTGTAGCACGGGTTATGTGCGATTGCTTCCCTCCATCACATCTAAGAAAGCTTGCGCGGCATGGCTGAGCGCGCGGCGGGCGGGGTACAGCAGGCGGATGGGACGGTCGACCGTCATATCCTTCACGCGCACTTCCCGCAACATCCCCTGGCGGATCTCCTCCTGCACGCACATCAGCGGGAGAAACGCCACGCCCTCATTGCGCTGCACCATCTTGCGGATGGATTCGATGGTCGGCATCTCCAGATCCATTTTGAGCGGCACGCGATGACGCTGGAACTCACGGATCACTACCGCGCGGTAAGGGGAAACCACGTTGTGCGCGATAAAAATCTCTTCGCTCAGTTCGGTGATGGAAACCTCCGCGCGCGCCGCCAGACGGTGCGAAGGCGACACAATGAACGCCAGGTGATCCTCGTAGATCACGCGCGACACTAGTTGCTCATCTTCGGGGTCGTAACTGACGATGCCCAACTCCAGCTCACCGTCCAGCAGCTCCGCCGGAATTCTGCTGGAGAGACTTCGCCGGACCTGCACTTTCACCTTAGGGTATTTTTTGCGGAAGCGCTCGATGTGGTCGAGCAGGTACAGCGTGGAGGACTCGTTCGCGCCGATGGTCAGCCGCCCGGCGGACAGATCACGCAGCTCCGCCAGGGAGTTTTCCATCTCGGCCTGCAGATTCTCAAACCGCCGCGCGAAGTCCAACACAATTCGCCCCGCATCGGTCAGCAGCAGATTCTTGGCTGACCGGTCGATCAGTTTTTCACCGATTTCCATCTCTAAGCGCTGGATAGATAAGGAGATCGCTGGTTGTGTCCGCAGCAGTTTCTCAGCGGCCCTGGAGAAGCTCTTCTCGGATGCCACCGTAAGAAAGACCTTTAGCGTGTGCAGTTCCATAAATCAATATTATACTATTCTATAGTATTATCAATTTGCTAAATCATATTCCGGGGGAGCATAATGGGGGCGAAGGCCCATGATCGGGCTTGAAGTTGAATAAGAGACCCTTACAGGGTCTCGGGAACGCGGTCCGCTACCCCGGGCCGCTGGCGTAAGGCGAGGCACAACCGAATGTCTGACCGAGTATACATTTTCGACACGACGCTGCGCGACGGCGAACAATCGCCCGGTTGCAGCATGACGGTACCCGAGAAGCTCAAGATGGCTGCGAAGCTGGTGGACCTGGGCGTGGACATCCTGGAAGCCGGGTTCCCGATCGCATCCGATGGCGATTTCGAAGCCGTGGGTGCCGTGGCGCGCGAGTATCCATGGGTGCAGGTGGCCGCGCTGGCCCGTTCGAACAAGGGCGACGTGGAACGCGCAGCGGAGTCGCTGAAGCACGCCAAACGGCCGCGCATTCATACCTTCATCGCCACCAGCGATATTCACTTGAAGTTTAAGTTGAAGAAATCCCGGCAGCAGGTGTTGGACGAAGCAGTGGCCGCGGTGAGGCTGGCCCGCGAATACTGCGATGACGTCGAATTCTCCGCCGAAGACGCCACGCGCACGGACTGGGACTATCTGGAGCAGGTCTCGCGTGCGGTGGTGGCAGCCGGCGCGCGCACGGTGAACCTTCCCGATACGGTGGGTTACTCCGTTCCGGACGAGTACAAGGAGTTGATCGGACGCATGGTGAAAGCGCTGGGCGATTCCGCTATCGTCAGCGTACACTGCCACGACGATCTGGGCTTGGCGGTGGCGAACTCCATCGCCGCGGTGCAGGCGGGCGCGCGGCAGGTGGAATGCACCATTAATGGAATCGGCGAGCGCGCCGGCAACGCGTCGCTTGAAGAATTCGTGATGGCCATCAACACGCGGCGGGACCGTCTGCCGTTTGAGACCAAGATCGTCACTGAGCATTTGTTTCCGGCCAGCCAGTTGCTGTCTTCCATCGTGACATTCGGGCCGCAGCCGAACAAAGCCATCGTCGGCGAAAACGCCTTCGCGCACGAGGCCGGCATTCACCAGGACGGCTTCCTTAAGGAACGCACGACCTATGAGATTATCGATCCCCGGAGCGTCGGTGTGCCGGAAAGCAAACTGATCCTGGGCAAGCACAGCGGACGCCACGCGCTAGCCAAGCGCTGCGAAGATCTGGGTTTCGGACTGAACAAAGAACAGCTCGATACGGTATACCACCGCTTCACCACGCTCGCCGACCGCAAGAAAGGCGTCCGCAACGACGAGATCCAGGACCTGGCGCGGGAGGCGATGGACGAGACCAACGCGGCGCGGGCCGGCCTGAAGAGCTAGTCATCCGGAAGCCAGCGGGAAGCCCGCCACGGGATTCGGTTCGGCCCATGGCGGACGCACGCCGCGCGTCCACGGACGAAGCCCCGGGCCAAACTTCACGAATTCTGCACGGGTCCGTCACGAAACGGAATCAAATCCAGTGCATCATACATTACGTAAGAGGAAATTGAGCGGGTCGGAAGCCTGCCGAACAAGAGAAAGAGACTGGACATGATTGCCGGAGCATTTATCGCGGGGTTGTTGATCGTTTCGCTGTTCCTGGAAGCAATTGCTTCTCCTCCCAGCCAGGGCGAGTGACGGCCAGCCAGGGCGAGTGAGGGCGTCAGGGAGCGTGCACGGACGTTTGGGCAGGGGCCTATAATGCCTCCATGGCACGAATTCCCTTGCTGTTCGCCCTGAGCGCTGCGCTTACCCTTTCCGAGACCACCTTCGCCCAGACCGGTTTTGTTCCTGAGAACAAGGCCGCACTGGCGGCCCGCCGGTGGCGCGGCCAGCACGAACGCGCCATCGTCGATGAGTTTCTTGGGCTGCTCTCCATCCCGAACATCGCCGGCGACCGCGCCAACATCCAACGCAACGCTGAAACCATCGCGAAAATGATGGGGCAGCGCGGCGTTCCGGCGCGGCTGGTGACGGTACCCGGCTCCAATCCCATTGTCTTTGGAGAGATCAAAGCGCCCGGCGCCACGCGCACCCTGGTCTTCTACGCCCATTACGACGGCCAACCGCTCGATCCCAAGGAGTGGGCCACCCCGCCGTTCACGCCTACACTGCGCAACGGGGCGCTCGAAAGAGACGGGCAGACGGTACCTCTGCCGCCTCCAGGCACGCCATTCAACCCCGAGTGGCGCGTCTACGCCCGGGGCGCGGCCGACGACAAAGCGCCCATTATCGCCATGATGACCGCCCTGGACGCGATCCGCGCGGCTGGGCTGCGCACCCAATCCAACATCAAGTTCGCATTCGAGGGCGAGGAGGAAGCCGGCTCGGCGAACCTGGAAAAGATCCTGGCCGCGAACAAGGATTTGTTCGCCGGGGACCTTTGGCTGATGTGCGACGGACCGGTGCATCAGACCCGCCGCCAGCTCATTGCCTTTGGCGCGCGCGGCGCCACGCGGGTGGATATCACCGTCTATGGCCCTCGCGGCGAGCTGCACAGCGGACACTACGGCAACTGGGCGCCGAACCCGGCCCTGCTATTGGCGAGACTTCTGGCGTCGATGAAGGACGACAACGGCCGTGTGTTGGTGGAACACTTTTACGACGACGTCGAACCCCTCAGCGACCTGGAAAAGCGTGCGATCGCCGAAGCGCCCAGCATTGACGAAGACTTGATGAAGGAATTCTGGCTCGGCTCGACCGATGGCGGCGCGGCGAAATTGACGGAGCTCATCACGTTACCCTCCCTCAACATTCGCGGCATGGCCAGCTCGCGGATTGGGGCGCAGGCTTCCAACGTGATTCCATCGACCGCTTCGGCGACCATGGATGTCCGCCTGGTGAAAGGCATGGACCCGCGCCGCACCGCCGAGCGCGTGATCGATCACGTTCGCAAGCAAGGCTTCCACGTCGTGGACTCTGAACCCAGCGCCGCAGTGCGCATGGCTCATCCTAAAGTGGCGATGATCCCGCGCCCGGACGGCATCGCCGCCACGCGCACGCCCATGGACCTGCCGATTTCGCAAGAAGTCATCCGCACCGTGGAAAGCGCGCGCGGACCCACTGTTAAGATTCCAAACATGGGCGGAGGCCTCCCGCTGACCAGCATTGAGCGCCCTTTAGGCACGCGCACCATCGTGATTCCCATGGGCAATCACGACAATAATCAACACAGCTACAACGAGAATCTAAGGTTACAGAACCTGTGGGATGGAATCGAGCTGATGGCCGCGCTGCTGACGATGTGACAGGTTCCCCACCGTCCCCACGGCCCCCAGAGCCCCCCCCTTGCCGATGAGAGTGTCCCAAGTTTCCGCGGGCGCACCGCCGCCCGAGCGGGAAGGCGTCATCCCCTAGCTAACGCCCACGCGTATCTGGATCCCGCAACCGGCAGCATCGTCTTGCAGGTCGTGATCGGCGGGTTCGTCACGGTGCTTGCAACTTTGCGGTTGTACTGGGGAAAACTGCGGGGAAAGCCTCTTGCCCGGAGAGGTGACTCCGAGCGCCGGTCTGAGACGAATCCATGAATTCAGCCGCTCGCTGCCTTAATTAGTCCGCTTCGCGGGGAAGAATGGCCTGATCGATTGACGGGCCACCCTGCTTGCATCCACCGTCTTGGACTTCTGCCTTGCTTGGCCGCTTAGCGGCTTTCCCGTGCCAGCCCGCACTCTAATCCCAGGCGTGCTGTAATTTGCGCTCATCGCAGCGTGTTCGCTCTCCCGCTGCGCCGCGCCGAGCGAATCAAAGCCTCAAGCTATCTGGGGGAGGCTTGGTCGTCGAAGGTACCCTTCAACGGAATCTCCAGGGGCTTGGCGTCCGTGGCGTCGGTCCCCACAGACAATTTGGCCAAGTAATTGTCGCGCGGTTTTTCGGGGGTAAAACGAATGCTGATACTGCACGCGCCTCCGGGCGCGATTGTTTTGCCAGAACAGAAATCTCTCACCACGGAAAAAGCTTTGTCTCCGATCATTTTCGGTGGCCTGATTGTTCGCTTCGCCGCTCCTGTGTTGAAGATCGAAATCGATTTGGTCACCTCCATCTTCACGGCGCTTTCTCCTGTCGTCGTGTTGGGTCCGTCGATGTTAACTCTGACTGAGAATTCGAGTAGTGTGGGTGTGGCTCGAAGGCCTGGCGCCAGTCCACCGCGGACACCAGGTCCGCCGCCGACACCAGGTCCGCCGCCGACACCAGGTCCGCCGCCGACACCAGGTCCGCCGCCGACACCAGGTCCGCCGCCGACACCAGGTCCGCCACCGACACCAGGTCCGCCGCCGACACCAGGTCCGCCGCCGACACCAGGTCCG
>CAMAUG010000145.1 GCA_945861255.1 Candidatus Sulfopaludibacter sp. SbA3 | reverse complement strand
TTCCCGTCTCAAACAATCCGGCATGTTCTGGACCGTCCGTGGCGCCAACGCCATCATCGCCCTGCGATGTTGTCATCTCAACGGTCGCTTCGAGGATTACTGGGAGTCCCGGCGTGCGGCCTGATTCCACTTCTATGTCGCCCACCCTTGACAGAAGTGCCAGTTCAGCTTAAGATGCTGCGAAGCCGGTTTCTTCTGCATTGGTCCTCGCATGACTTTTCAGATCGGTGAAAAAATCATCTACCCGAACCATGGCGTAGCCACCATCGAGAACATCAGCAGCCGCCCGTTTGCGGGAAACCTGGAGCGCTTCTACCTGCTGCGTCTCGCCTATTCAAGCCTGACGGTGATGGTCCCGTTCTCCCATGCCGGTGACCTGCGCCTGCGGCGTGTGACCCGTAACGGAGAGCTGGCCAAAGTGCTGGAGTATCTGGGCGAACCCAAGCGCCGCCGCAATACCCATCAGGACTGGAAAGACCGTTTCCGCGAGA
This sequence comes from Candidatus Sulfopaludibacter sp. SbA3, assembly GCA_945861255.1. Lineage (GTDB taxonomy): Bacteria > Acidobacteriota > Terriglobia > Bryobacterales > Bryobacteraceae > Palsa-187. The sequence continues at coordinate 8,714 of CAMAUG010000145.1, read as the reverse complement.
ACACCTTCAAGATGCAGAGCGGCAGCCTGCTGGAGATCGCCGAAGTGCTCAAGAGCCTGCTGGTGCTGCAACTGCACCAGCCATTGTCGTTTCGCGAAAAGAAAATGCTGGACCGCTCGCGCCACATGCTGGTCACGGAGCTTTCCACCTCGCGCGGATGGGCGGAATCCGATACCGTCCGCATTCTGGATCAGGCTCTGGACAATGCTCAATTGTGCTTGCCCGAGCCGATGTAGCGCGTAGGTGCCGCCCGTGATACTGGAGTTGCAATGGCGGCGGCTCTCCGCATTCGAATGGAGTACTGGAAAGATGGCAAGTGGTATGTCGGCCGGTTTCCCCAAGTGCCGGGTGTCTTCAGCCACGCTTGCGCAGGCGCATCAATAAACTTGAAGCCCACCTAACTGATTGCAGCGGGATGTTACGCAACTCACCTCGTGTACTTAGGTTTGTTGCCTTCCTTTGTCAGGGCTTGTGCGATCAATCGCGCACTTTCAACGCGGATAGCCTTATCGCGAGTCCCGTGAAAAATCCAAATTGGCGTCCCACGTATTAGGGACGCTTGGCCCGGATCGCCGCCTCCGCATACGATTACAGCTGCCGCAAAGAACTGCGGATGCGCGGCCAACATATTCCAGGTGCCCATTCCTCCCATAGATTGGCCCGTCAGGTAGATTCTTGCTGGGTCGATCGGCAAATCGCGAATCAGAGCTTGAGTAAGTTCGATCGCAATTTCCATACCTTCCTGCCCCCAACCTTGAGATACATGCGTCTGCGGTGCAATGACGAAAGCAGGGAGGCGAGATTGATTGTCGTCGAGCGCCCACACATGCGTGCCGAAGATATTTCCTCCCTCGATTTGGCGGATATTATCATCGCCTAAGCCACCTGAGCCATGCAGGTAAACCACTAGCGGAAGTTTGTCTGAGCCTTCGGAGGGGCGAAACAAACGATAAGGCATCGTGCGCCCGTTACGGCTCTGGAAGACATGGGATTCGAACCTTGTATCTAACTTGGCGCTACGCTCCGCAAAATCTCTGACGCGACTTTGGTGGACGGTGGTAAGGCTCTGAGCGCCAAGGCTGATCGCGACTCCGATGACAGCCAGGGTTCGTGACATGTTCATGACTGCCATTTTACCGATGTACCCGACAGTCAGTTGTCTTGCATGGTGCGATGAAACACGCGCCAGAATTTTGAAACGTCGCCTTTGGCGCCCCGGGAAGCCCAAAAATGCGCGGAGTGAAGTCGGATTTTTTCCCATCGGATTGGGGGTTGCCATATCGGCTCTTCAGGCCGTCTTCAAAGCACAGTTTCAGCTGACCAGCGTCCCCGTTTGTGAAGTGTCGTACCCAGCCAGCATTTCCAGTTTCCGGCGCAGCGCGGCGCGTTGCAGTACGTCGAGGAACGCCTTGACGGCAGGCAGATCCGCCGTTCGTTTGCGCATCACCAGATCGTAGCGGGCACTGCGGAGAGGCACGAAGTCCAACCCAAAAGTTCGCGCCGCCGGTCGCGTCGCCATGCAGGCCTCCGCCTCGCCGGAACTCACGCAATACGCCGCGGCCAAGTGTCCAAACGCAACGCGCTCATAGCCGCGCACCTTGTTTGCGCCGACACCGGCCTTCTTCAGCAACTTGTCCAACAGCGCGCGGCTTCCCGAGCCTGCTTCGCGATTCACGATCCGAACATCCTTGCGAGCCAGATCCGCCGGTTCTCGAATATTTTGAGGGTTGCCGGACGCCACCACCATGCCCTCTTCCCATCTGGCGAAAGTGACCACCATCATCTCGTCGCCCGGGAATTCCTCGCGGATGTACGGCAGGTTGAACTCGCCTGTCCTGGCATCTTCCAGGTGCGACCCCGCGATGTGCACCTTGCCTTCCTTGAGCCACGCCAAAGCCAGTTTGCTGGACGCCGCGGCTGAGACTACTTCCACGCCGCTGCTCCGCTCCACCATGTTCGCCAGCAGACTGGTGGCTGGATCGCACCCCGCCAGCACCAGTCGCTTGTGGGCGGCTTCTTCCTTGGCGAATACCACCAGGTCCGCGCGTCCTTTCGCGCGGGTGGAACGCCTGACCAGTCCATCCGCCTCCGGCAGGTAGTACGGCGTGGCGCTCACCGGCACCCCCACCCAGCGCGAGCCGGTCACCTGACATACACGCACCGGCTGGCCTTCCACCGGCGGGGAGGCGCTGAGCATCTCCGCCGCCACGGATTCATTGGATGTCTGCACGCCTGCGGTTAACGCAAATAAATCGTCAACGGTGACTTCCAGCTCTCGCGCCAAATGGAGCGCCAGCTCGGTATTCGGCACATAAGTTCCGGCTTCGATCGCGTAAATCGTTTGCCGGCTGACGTTCACGCGCCTCGCCAGATCGGAGGCCCCCACGCCGCGGTTCTTCCGAATCTGTCCCAGCCGGTTCTCAACGCGCGTCTTGGAGGTAGCCATTTCCGATTTCCCTCAAAATTGTAGCTTCACCACGAACTCAAAGACGCGCGGATCCAGCGCCGTCGTGATGGAGCCGAACGCGGCGTTCCCGAAACTTCCGTTGGGATTGCCGAGCGGCGGTGTGTTCGTCACGTTGAACGCCTCGGCCCGGAACTCCACGCGCACGCGCTCCGTGATCGCGAAAGTCTTGCCCGCCATCACATCGGCCGTCCGATAGCCGGGCCCCCGCACTGGATTGCGCGAGCTGTTTCCAAGCGTGAACTGCGCGGCTTGCGTGAAGGCCCCCGTGTTGAAGTAGCGCTCCTTGGTGCGCTGATTCGGGGGCAGCGCCGGATCACTGAGGCGGTTCGGCCGCTGAATACCGAAACCGGCGAACGCATTCAGATTCGTGGCCTGCGTGACCGCGATGGGGCTGCCGGACTGCATACGGACGATGCCCGCGATCTGCCATCCCCCCGCGAACGCATCCCGCCAGCCCGTCAGTGCATGAGCGCGGCCTCGGCCGAACGGCAGTTCATATACGAAGCCGCTGGAGAAAATATGCGGCATGTTGCCGCTGGAGGCGTCTTTTTCAAGGCGCCTGTTGAAGCTGTCGGCAGCTTGGAAATTCGCGGCTGGACCCGTCAGCACCGCCGAATCGAAAACCGCTCCCGCGTCGTCGATCAACCGTGAGAACGTGTAGGCAACGCTGAACGTCAGTCCACCCGAAAAGCGCTTCTCCACGCGCGATTGAAAGGAGTGGTACGTGGAGTGGCCGGTGTTGTTACGGTACAGCGCCACCGTCGTGAAACGCGGATAAGGGCGCATTAGTTGTGCCTGCGGAATGGTGGGAGCTCCCAGCGAAGTATGGGCGGGGATCTGCCCGAAATACGGATTCGCCACCTGCTGCGTAAGCTGCGGCCCAAGCGCAAGCTGCTCCACCGTTAGCTGGTTCAGATTAACGTCCGGCACGCCCAGGCGCGTGAGTTTCGATCCCAGATACCCCGCTTCCAGACTCCAATTTTGACCCAGCGTCTTCTGCAAACTGAGGTTCCACTGCCGCGCATAGCCGCTGCCATTGTTTCTCTGCACTCCGAACACCTCCTGGCCCAGCCCTGCGTCCGGCCCCGCCGGTTGCGGAACAACAGTGGGGCCTTGCGAAAGTATGAACGCGGGATCGATATTATTTAAGGTCTGCTGGCCCAGGGTCTGGATGAAGGGAAACAGCGGCGTGGTGAACGGCGTCGTGATTCCCGCCTGCTCCATCCACGTCATGGAATAACCCGAACGGATCACGAAGGAGTCCGCGATCTTGTAAGCCAGACCAACGCGCGGTCCGAAGTTTTTCTTTTCCAGATTGCGTGCGGTTCGCGGGAAGCCATTCACGCCCAGGTAGTCGAGCCTCTGCGTTTGCAGGTTGAACACCGCGCCGCGATCGCCGGCCACGGTCGACGGCATGTTGAGCGTATAGCGGACGCCCAGGTTCACCGATAGGCGCCGCGTGGCCCGCCAGTCGTCTTGCAGATAGATCTCGGCAATGCTTGCGCGCGGCTTGAGAACCTCCGTCTGCGCGTCGATGTTGAAGCGCGTCACCTGTCCCAACAGAAACGACGCGAAGCTGTCGCCGGTATTGGCCGCCGGAGTGCCCCCGGCGCTCAGGCCGGCCGTAAAGATGTTCGTGAACTGGAAATTGCCGGTAGGGCTGGGGGGTTGCAAAACGTCTAAGCGCTCCAGGCGGACGTCCATTCCAGCCTTCATGCCGTGGCGTTCCTTCATCCAGGAAAAACTATCGGCGAATTGCGTAACCGACGTGGTGAACTTCGCATTACCGTTCGCGGGCGGGCCCAGTTGTTGCAGCCCGGCAATATCATAGGTGGGCAGCACGTCCCGGAACGACGTCAGCGGAATGTTCGGGATCCCGGAAATTTGCGTGGCCGGCCTTCCCGTGGAAAGCGCAGTGCGGTCCAAGCCCCGGCGCGTGAAGCCGAAGCGAAATTGATTCACCGACGTCGGGCTCAGGTTCCAAGTATGCTCACCGGCAACACTGTCGGCGCGCGTGAGTGTATTCCCGATGAAGGCGGCAGTTAATGTCCCGCTCCCATCCGGTAGCGGCGCTGCCGGCCGGGAGCGATCGCGGACATACGAATACCGGCTAAAAACGCGGTGGCGCGGCGAGAAGTAATGGTCCATACGTCCGTCGAACTGATCGGCCGCCGTTTCGTCATTGCCGACGCGCCGGTAGTTATTGGCGGCCGCTTCCGCACCGGCGGCCGTAAATACGTTCGGCGCCGGATAGCGATCCATAACAACCAAAGCGGCCCCATCGAAGCGGTCCAGCGGGATCGCATTATTTGGAAACGCAGTGCGAGCCAATCCTGACGTGGTTTGGCCGGTCGTTCGAGGATCGAAGACCGGCTGCGTGAATTCCCCGCGTTTCTGGGCGCTGGTGGGGACGGTGCTAGTCCTCACAACTCCGGTGTTGAGGCGCGTCCCTTGCCAATCCACGAAATAGAACGTCTTATTCTTCCGAATGGGTCCGCCCACAACGAATCCGTATTGATTGCGGCGGAAGCGCGGCTTGGCATCGATCGTCGCGAACAGATTACGCGCGTTCAGTGCTTCATTGCGGAAGAACTCGAATAGAGTGCCGTGCACGGCGTTCGATCCCGATTTCTGGTTCACCAGAATCACGCCGCCGTTGGAACGCCCATACTCCGCCGAGTAGCTGTTGGTTTCCACGCGAAATTCTTCAATCGCGTCGACAATGGGATAGAACGCGACCTGGCCAGGCTCGGGTTGCAGCACGCTGATGCCGTCGTAAATGTATTCGCTGGTGCGCGGACGGCTGCCGTTGATGCGCGGCAACAGACTGCCGGGCGGCAGATTCACGCCCGGGGAGAGCGCGATCAAAGGAACAAAGTTCCGACCATCCAGCGGCAGCGTGACGATCTTCTTCTGCTCCACCACAAAGCTGGCCGTGCCGCGGCTGCTCTGCAACAAGGGAGCCGCGGCGGTGACCACCACCGATTCGGACACGTCGCCCACGCGAAGGTCCACGTCCAGGCCGATCCGGTCTCCCGCGCGAACCACGATCCCGTCGCGGCACAGCGTGGCGAATCCGCTTCGTCGCGCGGTGAGCCGGTACGTCCCGGTGGGCACCGCAAAAAATTGGTAAGCGCCGTTCCGGTCCGATTCCGCAACGAATTTGGCGTCCGTCCCGCCGTTCGCCAACTCCATCGCGGCATTGCTCACCGGCAGCCCGCTAGGATCGCGAACCACTCCGGACACTGCGGCCGCGGTGGGCTGCGCGCCCGCCGGAAGGCAGCAAAGTGCCAGCACAATCAATCCGCCGATCCCATTACGTCCCCATAATGTCATAGTCTTGTAGAAAAGACTATGTTATCTTAACACGTCATTCTGGACGACGTGGATTTCGAGCGTGAACAAGCCGTTGGAGTCGACCGGCGGGGCAGTGGCGTGCGTTCTCCGCGGCGTTCATCCACTGACCCCTGGTGATGACGGCGGAGCAAACTTGCGATGATCGACTAATTGGTTCGCCGAAAGTCTGGGGTTTGTTCCGGCGTGAGCTGCGGCACGGAGGGCTTAGTGCACGCGCTCTTTAACCTTTTCCCGCGTAACCAGTTCGTCGAAGATCGCCAGCACCTGCTGCCGGTACAAGTAGACGGTCTTCAGTTTTTCCCGCACCAGAGCTTCGTTGCGATGGCGCTTCAGCAGCTTATCCACCAGCTTGCGCGGCAGCTCGATATCGCGGCGCAAGGTCGCGGCGGAATGGCCGCGCAGAAATAGGCCGTAGAACAGCGCGGCTTCGCGCTGCGGCGCCAGCGGGTCGAAATCCTCAAGCGCCCGCGGACGCGCCGCCACTTCCGAAGATGCGATCAGTTTCACCAAGAACGGCCTCACCAAAAACAGAAGTATAAACGGGCGAGGGCTGTTGTGCAATAGGGCTGTTGGGGCGTTGGGGCGTTGGGCCGCTCGCCGCCTACGTGCCTTATCGGCGCGGACTCAGAGGAAATTCACGGGCCGTCCAGGATTTCCCGGTTTATCATCAGGCATGTGGGTTTGGATCGCACTGTTGTTTGCCGCCGGGCTGGCCGCGCAGGACTACCGGGGCCAGGTCGCGCCGGAGCTTGCTGCGCGTCCGGCGGCGGCGGTTGAGTTCAACCGGTTCCGCTTTCTTGTGTTCAGCTTCGGTCGCGAGGGACCCTCCGATATTCCGCTCCGCGGCACGCCCGTGCAGGGGCGCGAATATTTCGCGGAGGCGGACCTTTCCGGGATCGATGCGGCGGCCAGCGTGCGCTTTGAAGTGACCGATACCGCCGGCCGCACTTTGCGGACGCTGACCATGTGGAAGGCCACGGACTCCGCCACCGATGGCGAATTTCACGGTTTTGTCTCCGTCCCGAATCAGCCGTTCCGCATCGCGGCAGCGGGCTTACGGCGCGACGGCGCGGCTTTTCGGGCCCTGCTGCCGGACGTGATGCAACCGGCCGCGAGTGGCCCCGATGACCAGGTGATGATCCCTCCGGGATTTCCGCCGGAGCAGAGTGGACGTCTGCGCCAACTCGTCGAAACGTATCGCAAGCAGGTGGCTGCGCGCACCGCGCAGGCGGCGCGCGATCATCCGAATGGCGTGATTTCGCTCGCGCGCGCCGCGGTCTCGCCCGTGTTGTATGAACCCTACGTTGGCTCCACCGCGGCGCCGCTGGGGCTGCGCCTGCGCTACTCCGTTCGATTTGACGCGGCCGCAACCGTGGCGGCCATTCCATTTGTCACTCCCGTGTTCACAGCCACGGCGTGGCGCGGGCTGGTGTCGATGAAGACCGCCGGCGGCTCCATTACACCTCCTCCCGTTCTGCCGGGCGCCGCGACCATGAGCGACGTCATCCTTTACGGTGGAGGTGCCCAGTACCGCGCGGGGACGACGTATGAGTTCGCCATCGACTTCATCCCGGATTTCGTTTTTCAGGGTTCCGTCTCCGGGCGGTTCTGCGTGCACGATCAGAAGTACGCGGCAAATCCGGCCGCGTGGAACGCGCTCATGGCAAGCAACGCGCCAGTGCCGCTCCTACTGGCGATCTCGGATCTGGACTTCGCCGGACGGATCGCCGCGTTCTATCCGCCCAGTCTGCTGCGCGCGAACTTTCTGGCGGCCGGAGCGTTCGATTGCGGTCCCGTGCCGAACCTCCGGTTCTGAGCGGTAACCTGCTGGGAAGATGCGTGGGGAGCAACGAGGAAGGCGAAGAATTGGTCTTGATTACTTCAGCGCCGATCCGCACGCCGATGGAGTCAACGAACGCCGATTCCGCATCTCAATCCCAAGGGTTCAACACCTGCACGCGCGCCTTATCATAGTCGCTGCGGTCGCGAGTCACCACCGCAAACCCGTAGTGAATAGCTGTCGCGGCGATGATGAGATCGGGCTGCGAAAAGGTGTGGCCAACCTTCCGGCCCTCTTCGACCAATAGCCTCCACTGGAGCATAATATCCTCGGTCACCGGGAGAACCCTTTGATCGAACATCGGCCGGACCTTGACCGTGAGCCAGTCGTTCAAGACAGCCCGGCGAGTGGGCTCCTCCACAAGTTCGATGCCGAATCGCAGCTCGGCGAGAGTAACCACGCTGATATAGAGTTGCTCAAGTGCCTGCCCGGCGACAAAAGCCACCACTTTCGGTTCCGGTTTTGGCCGGCGAAGTTCCGACAAAATGTTGGTATCGAGCAGCAGGGCCATTTAGAATCCGGCGTCTCGCACTGGTAAACGATCTCGCGCCGGTTCGATTTCGATTTCCTTAAACGGCGAGGACTGCATCGCGGCGACCAGGTCCGCTCCCGTGGGGTGATCGAGTTCAAACGCTCGGAGCGCCTGAAGGATCACATCCTCCGCGTTCGCAAAACCGCCGCTTTGGAGGCGTTGTTGAATGAGTGCCTCGACTTCGGGTCTGGTAATTTGGATATTCATGACTTGCGCGCTTCCCCTTCTTACACATTACCGGAACTGACCCCCTGCGTTCCCACCCCTCCAAAACGTCTTTCTCCCCCGCCCTCCACCACTTACCGTTTCACCCACCGCTTCCCCTCAGCGCGAAGCGCTACGTTGTGGTCAAGAGCACGGGTTCATCCATAGGAAGCCGGGCCACGAAAAGCTGGGGCGAGTACTCGAGTCACCGCCTCGGAAACCGTCAAACGCGGGTGCGTCCCGCTAGCGCCATTGGACGCGTGTCACGGCGATCGTGAACCCTCACCGTTGCGGGAAAAGAAACGGACCGAGCC
>CAMAUG010000144.1 GCA_945861255.1 Candidatus Sulfopaludibacter sp. SbA3 | reverse complement strand
CCGTCCGGCGTCTGCCGTGCCACGCAGATGAGCCGGATGGTGTGGTGGAGCATGTGCGCGTAACGAAAGTCGATCGGCGTGACGCGCCGGATGCCTTCCGTATGGATATCGCCGGGGACAATGCGTTCGCCGAATGCCAGCGCCGCCAGGATGGCCAGCTTCGAACGGGCGTCGAAGCCATCGACATCGGCGGACGGATCAGCTTCGGCGTAGCCCGCCGCCTGGGCTTCTTTCAAGACTTGATTGAAGTTCGCGCCGCGCTGCTCGATTTCCGTCAGAATGTAGTTGCAGGTACCGTTGAGGATGCCGTAAAGCGTGTTGATGCGGTCGCCCGAAATACCTTCCCGCAGCACGGCATGAATCGGGATGCCGCCCGCCACACTGGCTTCCATAGCCAGATTAATGCGCGACGCGATGGCGCGGTCCCACAAGTCCGCGCCGCTCAGGGCCATCAGTTCCTTGTTCGCGGTGACCACCGACTTCCCGCGCGCGGCGGCGGCTTCGATGATCTCCCTTGCCACCGTCGTGCCGCCCACCAGTTCGACGACGATCTGGACATCGGCATGCTCCACCACCTCCCGCCAATCGTTGGTCCGCACAGGCGACCCCAGTCCGGCGGGGATGCTCTTGTCCGCGACGTTGCGGCTGCACACCGCCACGACTCGCAGCGGAAAGCCGAGTTTCAGCGCAATCTGATCCGCGTTCTCCGCGAGAATCGTCAGGGTGCCGGAACCGACGTTGCCCAGGCCGATGATCCCGACACCGGCGGCATTGGCGGACACCGGCTGCATGATGGCGGCGTCCGAGGGCTGCGCGCCGCCGGGCCCTAAGTTGACTGGGTGCATAAAAGGAAGGGTGAATCTTTCTATCATTGTAAGTGATGAGGTACCTAATGAGGCGCATATTCCTTGTGCTCTGCTTCCTGGCGGTGCCGGTGGGTGCGGGCCGCGCGTTCTGGCAGCTCCCCGATCCTGTCGACGGCCCGCCCGGCGTTCCCAAGACTCCCAGCGAAAGTCGGCGCCGGGTCAGCGCCCTGGTGCGTGACGACCTCCGCCGCAACCGCAAGGACGTCGCGGAGATTCTAATGCTCGCCGAAAGCCTGATGGCTGACATGAGCGGGGACGACGCCGCGTTGATCGTTCACGTCAATAGCATCAGGTCCGCCGAACGCATCGAAAAGCTCGCCAAGGACGTCAAAGGCCGTTTGAAGCGCTAGTGAGGCGACCCAGCCGGACTATCGGCGCCTGCCGCATGGGTGCCGTTTCACCCCCCGTCGCGCTCCACGAGAATGTTAATCTGAAGTGCTAGCTGTATGCCCGCCACACGTGAAAATTCCCAATTGATGAGCGCGTCGGAGATCGACCGGACTCTGGTACGCCTCGCGCACGAGATCTTGGAGCGCACCACGGACCTGAATAAACTGGTGTTTATCGGCATCCGCCGCCGGGGAGTTCCCCTGGCGGAGCGCCTGGCCAAGAAGATAGAGACGCTCGAGAATCGCAAGATTCCGGTCGGAATTCTGGATATCAACCTTTACCGCGACGATCTTTCCACCGTCTCCACACAACCGGTGGTCAACGCGACGGACATCCCGTTCCCGGTGACGGACATGCATGTCGTCCTCATTGACGACGTCCTCTACACCGGCCGAACGGTCCGCGCCGCGCTCGACGCGCTGTTCGATCACGGACGGCCCTCCAAGGTGCAGCTTCTCGCCTTGATCGACCGGGGCTGGCGCGAGTTACCGGTAGAGGCTACCTACGTGGGCCGCCACGTGCAAACCGCGGCGAACGAAATTATCGAAGTGAAGTTTCAGGAAATCGACGGAATGGAAAAGGTGCTGCTCGCGGAAGTGACGGGGGCGTGACCGCGTGAACGGGCTGCTTGGCATCGCAACGCTGTCGCGCGAGGAAATCCAGGCGATCCTGGACCGCGCTCGCGATTTCCAGGCGCCTCCCGGCCAGAGATTCCCGACGTTCTCTTCCCAGGCCGGGCGCACTGTCGTGAATCTGTTTTTCGAAGCCTCCACGCGCACGCGCACCAGTTTTGAGCTGGCCGCGCGCAGGCTGGGCGCCTCCGCCATTTCCATTACCGCGCAGGCCTCCAGCGTCTCGAAGGGCGAATCCTTGGTGGATACCCTCAACACGTTGGCGGCGATGCGGCCGGATGCCATCATCATGCGCCATTCGGCATCGGGCGCCCCGCATTTTTTGCAGCGGCATCTGGAGATCCCCATCATCAACGCGGGCGACGGGACGCATGAACATCCCACCCAGGCTTTGCTTGATGCACGCACCATTCTCGACCGCGGGGCAAAGCTCGAAGGGCTGCGTGTCGCCATCATCGGCGATATCGCTCACAGCCGCGTGGCGCGTTCGAACGTGCTCCTGCTCTCGAAGTTCGGGGCGCGCATCGTCTTATGCGGTCCGGCTCCCCTGCTCCCGTCCGAGCTCACCCAACTCGCCCCGGGGGTGACTCTGACCACCAGCATGGATGAGGCCATTCGCGACGCAGGCGTGATCATGATGTTGCGCGTACAACTGGAGCGGCAACACGAAGCCGCGTTTCCCGAGGGCGAGTACTTTCAATTCTATGGATTGCGGCTGGAGCACTTGAAACGCGCGCGGCCGGAGGTGATCGTCATGCATCCCGGCCCCATCAACCGCGGCCGCGAAATTTCTTCCGAAGTGGCGGATTCTCAAAAATCGGCGATCTTAAATCAGGTGGAGAACGGGATTTTCGTGCGCATGGCGGTGTTGGAGCGCGTTTTGAGTGGAGGAATGAATGCCGGCGCTGCTCCTTAAGAACGGCCGCGTGATCGATCCGGCTTCCGGCTACGACGCCACCGGCGACGTGCTGATTCACGACGGCCTGATAGCGGGCACGGGCGCGAATCTATCCATGTCCGGCGCGGACGTGTTTGACGCCACCGGCCTGATCGTCGCGCCCGGCTTCATCGACATGCACGTCCATCTGCGCGAGCCGGGCTTCGAGCACGCCGAAACCATCGAATCCGGCGCGCGTGCGGCGGCCGCGGGGGGGTTCACCTCCATCTGCCCGATGCCCAACACGTCGCCCGTCAATGACAACGCCACGGTGACCCGCTACATCGTGGATGAAGCGCGGCGGCGCGCGGCTGTCAACGTGTTTCCCATCGGCGCAATTACCAAGGACAGCCGTGGCGAAGATCTGGCCGCCATCGGATCCATGCGGGAGGCCGGCGCGGTGGCCATTTCCGACGATGGACGCCCAGTGATGAACGCCCGCGTGATGCGGCGGGCCATGGAGTATGCGCGCAGTTTCGGCATTCCCGTGATCAACCATTGCGAGGATCTGCACTTGAGCGCCGGTGGCGACATGCATGAAGGCGCGGAATCCGTGCGCCTCGGGTTGCGCGGTATTCCGGGCTGCTCGGAAGACGTGATGGTGGCCCGCGATATTTTGTTGGCCGAAGTGACGGGCGCCCGCTATCACGTCGCCCACATCTCGGCGAAACACTCCGTGGAGATGGTGGCATTCGCCAAGGCGCGCGGATTGGCCGTGACGTCCGAAGCCACTCCACATCATTTTTTGCTGGCCGACGCGGACATGCATTCCTTCGACAGCAATTACAAAATGAAACCGCCGCTGCGGGGAAAAGGCGACGTGAATGCCGTCATCGAAGGTATTGTCAACGGCGCCATCGATGCCATCGCCACCGACCATGCTCCTCACCCAGGCAGCGAGAAGATGCAGGAATTCGAGCGCTGCCCGTTCGGCATCATCGGCCTGGAAACGGCGCTTGGAATCGCGCTGCAGCAACTGGTTCATTCGGAACGAATAAGCCTGGCGAAGATGGTAGCCATGTTCACCGCGAATCCGGCGCGCATCTTGGGCCTTCAACGAGGAACCCTCGCCGCCGGCGCCCCCGGCGACGTCACGATTTTTTCCACAACGCGGAGCTGGACCTACGACGTGAACAAATCCTTCTCCAAGAGCCGCAATTCCCCCTTCGACGGCATGGAGTTCCAAGGCGGCCCCGTTGCCACCGTGGTCAACGGGGAAATCGTTTGGCGGGCAGACCGATAGAAACGAAACGCTGCCCGGCCGCGCGCCAACCTATCCAGAACTCTCACGGTAGGGCGATTTTCGCGGCGCCCAGGGCCTTGTAACCGGGCTGTAATACTACCATGTAAGAATCTGATTGAATGTACAGAACCATACGTAAGCTCTTCCTTCTTCTGCCCTTGGGGCTGGCCGTGGCCGCCTCCGCGCAGCAGGTGCTGATCAACGCGGCCGGCGCCACATTCCCCTACCCGATGTACTCGAAGTGGTTCGATGAGTACCACAAGAAGTTCCCCAACCTCCAGTTCAACTATCAGTCCATCGGCTCTGGCGGCGGGATCAAGCAAGTCACCGAAGGTACGGTCGATTTCGGCGCGAGTGACGGGCCGATGAACGACAAGCAGATTGCGGAATTCAAGGCGAAAAACGGCGGCGCTGGAGTGCTGCACTTCCCCACCGTGCTGGGTGCGGACGTACCGGTCTACAACCTGCCGGGCATCACGCAGCAGCTCAATTTCACATCCGAGGCGCTGGCGGGAATTTTTCTCGGCAAGATCACCAAATGGAACGATGCGGAGTTGAGCAAAGCCAATCCGGGCGTCAACCTTCCGGCCAAGGACATCATCGTCGTGCACCGATCCGATGGCAGCGGAACCACCTACGTCTGGGTCGACTATCTCTCCAAAGTCAGTAAGGAATGGGAAACCAAGGTCGGCCGCGGAACTTCCGTCAACTGGCCGGTGGGGCTGGGCGGCAAGGGCAATGAAGGGGTTTCCGGCCAGGTGAAACAGACTCCCTATGCGCTGGGTTATATCGAACTGGTCTACGCCGTGCAGAGCAAGATGGCGTACGGCAGGGTAAAGAACTCCGCGGGCGTTTTTGTTGCCGCGGCGTTGGCCAGTGTGACCGCTGCGGCCGCTTCCGTGAAGGAAATGCCGGGAGATTTCCGCGTGTCGATCACCAACACCCCCGGCAAGGACGCCTATCCAATCGCCAGCTTTACGTGGCTGTTGATACCTGAAAAAATCGGCAATGCCACCAAGAAGAAAGCCATCAAGGACTTTCTGGCCTGGATGCTGGCCGATGGACAAAAGATGTCGGCCGTGCTGGGTTACGCGCCTCTGCCGGCCGCCGTGATTGCGAAAGAATTGAAAGTCATCGCCAGAATTTCATAATCTCCGGCATGGCGGCCACACACACTACCCTCGCGAAATCCGGCCCCATGCCGCCGCCGGCGCGCACGTTGGCGCAACGTCTCCGCGCGGGCGACCAGGTGGCCCATGGCATTACGCTGGCCGCCGCCGCCAGCATCCTGTTGATCACCGCCCTGCTGGTATTTGAGCTCTATATCAACTCCACGGAGTCGCGCGCGAAGTTCGGCTGGTCTTTCTTAATCACGCAGACCTGGGATCCGGTCGCTGATGAGTACGGCGCGCTACCGTTCATCTACGGCACGCTGGTTTCCTCGGCGCTGGCCTTGCTGATCGGCGTTCCTCTAGGCGTGGGCGCGGCCATTTTCCTGGCGGAGCTGGCGCCGCCGAAAATTTCCGACGCGCTCACGTTTCTGATCGAGCTTCTGGCCGCGGTGCCCAGCGTAATCTACGGGCTGCTGGGGATCTTTGTCCTGGTGCCTATCTTGCGGGTAGCGGAACCTTCCATCCGCGCCTTGCTGGGCTGGACGCCGCTGTTCCAAGGACCTTTTTATGGCGTGAGTTTGTTTTCGGCGGGCGTGGTGCTCTCCGTCATGATCGTGCCGTTCATTATCTCCATTTCGCGCGAAGTGATTCGGGCCGTTCCGGCGGATCAACGGGAGGCAGCGCTCGCTCTCGGCGCAACCCCTTGGGAGGCGACGTGGGATGTGGTTGTCCCTTACGCCAAGAGCGGTATTTTAGGTTCAATCTTCCTGGCGCTGGCACGCTCGCTGGGGGAGACGATGGCCGTCACGATGGTCATCGGCAACGATCCTAAAATCAAGGCCTCGCTGTTCGCGCCGGGATACTCGATCGCCGCGGTGGTGGCGAACGAATTCACGGAGGCCACGGGGCAGATGTACACCAGCGCGCTCATCGAGCTCGGCCTGGTGCTGTTCGCCTTGACCATCATCATCAACGGCCTGGCTCGCGCCCTGGTGGCCACCGGCAGCATGGGTGGCAAAGCATGACCTCTCTCCATACTCTGCGGCGCAAGATGGTGAACGCGATCATGCTGTCGCTGACGGGATTGTGCACTCTGGCCGTCGCCGGTACATTGGTTTTCATTCTGGGTTACCTGTTCGTACATGGCGCCAAGGATCTGAGTCTCGATTTCTTCACCAAGCTGCCCACGCCCGTGGGAGAAACGGGCGGAGGCATGGCGAATGCCATCGTCGGCAGCGCGAAGCTCTTACTGATCGCCATGCTGGTGGGCGTGCCCATCGGATTTCTGGGCGGCGTATACCTGGCCGAATTCGGCGGCACCACGTTTTCCTTCGTGGTGCGTTATGTGACGGATCTGCTGAATGGCGTGCCTTCCATCGTCATCGGCATCTTCGCTTACACGCTCATCGTATTGCCGCAAAAACACTTCTCCACCATCGCCGGCGGCCTGGCGCTGGGCGTGATGATGATTCCCATTGCCGTGCGCTCCTCGGAGGAATTTCTCCGGGCCGTGCCCTCGTCGCTGCGGGAAGGCGCCATGGCGCTGGGCGCTTCCAGGACCAGAGCTATCCTTACAGTGGTGATTCCGGCGGCGAAAAATGGGATCATGACGGGAATCATGCTGAATCTGGCGCGCGTGGCCGGAGAGACCGCTCCGCTGCTGTTTACCAGCTTCAGCAACCGCTTCTGGAGTCCGGGATGGGATCAGCCGACGGCCGCTTTGCCCGTGATGATCTTCACGTACGCCATTTCTCCATACGAAGACTGGCACCAGCAAGCCTGGGCCGCCGGCTTCGTACTCCTGATGCTGGTCCTCGGTGTCAACATCGTCGCGCGCATGCTCTTGGTGCAAAGAAAGCACGTAGCCCGCTAAACTTATGCAAGCCGCCGCTCCCAAACCTTCATTGGAACTGACTATGCCGATCCCCGCCGATTCGCACGCCGCCGCCGAACCCAATTCCGTGCCGGCAACAACCGCCAAACTGAGCGCCACGGATCTCAATTTCCACTACGGCACGTTTCAGGCGCTGCACGGCATTTCGATGGAGATTTACGCCAATCAAGTGACGGCCTTTATCGGTCCATCCGGATGCGGCAAGTCCACGTTTATGCGAACCCTCAACCGGCTGAATGAGACCGTTCGCAATACGCGAGTTGATGGGACCATTCTATTGGACGGGCGGGACATTCACGATATCGAAGTATCCGAACTCCGGCGGCGCGTGGGCATGGTGTTCCAGCGCTCGAACCCATTTCCGAAGTCGATCTTCGAAAACGTAGCATATGGGCTGCGCATCAACGGCATGGCGGGCAGCCGTGCGGCTTTGCGCGAAGCCGTGGAGCACAGCCTCCGCCGTGCCGCCCTATGGGATGAAGTGAAGGATAAGCTGAACCAATCGGCCTACAGTCTCTCGGGCGGACAGCAGCAGCGGTTATGCATCGCACGCGCGCTGGCCGTAAATCCGGAGGTACTTTTGCTGGACGAGCCATGTTCCGCGCTGGATCCCATCGCCACCGCCAAGATTGAGGATCTGATTTTCCAACTAAAAGACAGTTGCACCATTGTCATCGTGACCCATAACATGCAGCAGGCCGCGCGAGTGGCGCACTATACGGGCTTCTTTTTGCTGGGCCGCTTGATAGAATTCGAAGGCACCACGGTCATTTTCAAGAATCCGGCCAAGAAGGAAACCGAAGATTATGTGACCGGACGGTTCGGATGAGCCGCGGCCACCGGCCCCCCTCGGGCGCGGAACGGAGATACTTGGGTTGTGAGGAAACTGCGTGCGACACTTTGTTGAAGAATTAGAACAGCTCAAGACGAAGCTGCTGGAGATGGCGGCGCTGGTGGAGTCCTCCATTCAGCGCAGCATCAGCGCCGTCACGCAGAAAGACCGTGGCGCCGCGGAGGAAGTATTCCGCAACGAGACCAGTATTAACGCCATCGAGATCGACATCGACGATTTCGCCATCAACTTGCTGGCCCTGCATCAACCCATGGCCGCGGACCTGCGTTTGATCGTGGCCGCTCTGAAGATCAACACGGATCTGGAGCGCATGGGAGACCTGGCGGTCAACATCGCGCTACGCGCGCTGGCGCTGATGGAAGGCCCCATGATCAAGCCGATGATCGATATCCCGCATATCGCCGGCCTGGTGCAATCCATGGTTCGGAAATCGCTCGATGCATTCGTGCGGCGCGACGCGGATCTGGCGCGCAGCGTGCTGGCTTCCGACGATGCCGTGGACAGCCTGCGCACGGCTTGCTATCACGAGCTGGTCAGCTTCATGGAGCAAGATACGGCAAACATTCAGCAATCCCTCGCCCTGCTGTCGATTACGCGCAACCTTGAGCGCATCGCCGACCACTCTACCAACATCGCCGAGGACGTCCTATTCCTGGTGAAAGGTATTGACGTGCGGCATCACGCGGAGCTGCACAAGCAGAAGGACGCGGGCCACGGTTGACGGCCGCCCGGAGGACGCTAGTCTAAGGGCGTCACACCATGGCCTGCGCTGCCGCCGTTCGAGCGAGGCGCCAGAGTACTTGCTCTCAGCGAACTTCCAACATCTTGCGGAGTTCCAGAAACCGCGGAAAAACCAAGGATTGCAGAACCGGTTCCCCTTCCAGAGGTAAAGGCCAACGCCTCAGCAATGGCTTCGCTTCGTCGTTGCGTCCTGCCGCGGAAAGAGCTGCCGCATAGAATGTGCGATGCATGCCGTCACTGAGCGGAGAAGAGTCGTGATAGAGTTTCTCCAACGCCGCCAAGTCCTTGAGCAGGGGCGGCTGTCCCTTCCACACAGCCAACTGCCGCGTGGCAAGCTCAGACGGGCTTGCTTCCAGCTTTTAATGGCCAGCTCCGCGCGGCCTGATGTGTAGAGCCATGATGCCTCCCTCCACGCCGCCGCGGGATCGTTACGCGCGGCCAACGTAGAGAAATAAGGCGCAAGGGTCGCATCGGCCGCTGCGAGATTTCCTGAAAGCCACTCCGCGTGGGCCGCTTTGAGCAGCGCGGTCCCGCCCAGGAACGCCGGATCGCGCCGCTGGACTTGATGAAAATAACCCGCCGCTTCCGTGAAGCGGCCGTTCATG
>CAMAUG010000143.1 GCA_945861255.1 Candidatus Sulfopaludibacter sp. SbA3 | reverse complement strand
CAGTCTTCACGAAATCCTACAGGTCCTCAGCCTCAACCTTTTTGAGAAAGTCCCCATTTTACAGGCTCTCGGACGTGCTCACTCCCAAGAAAAATTAGTCGAGATTTTTAACCAGTTGAATCTGCTCGACTTATAGCCGGACGCCAGTGTGCCGGCCTATATCCACGACGTCGTGAAAGTGCAGGTGTACTGCGCATGGGCGGAAGTGCTGCTGGGCGAAGCGAGCTTCACCAAGGCCGTAAACTAACTGGTTCGCGGGATTCCCGGGAGTGTCATCCGGTTTGTCTGGCCGGTTTGTCTGGCCGGTTTGTCTGGCCGGTTTGTCTGGCCGGCTTGTCTGGCCGGCTTGTCTGGCCGGCTTGTCTGGCCGGCTTGTCCGGCCGGTTTGTCCGGCCGGACGACGCTTCCGGGAGTGCGGCGCAAAACATGATCCGTAACTGCCTTAAAATGAACATGTTAAAGAAATGTAAAAAGATCTGGAAAATGGGAATAGACGTGTACTGTATCGGCATTTATAATTACTATGGCGGCAACCGGACACGGCTGGATCAGCGAGATACGCGGGGGCGTGGATCATTCCATGGTGACGACGGAGCAGCGGTTTGAACTGGAGGCTATGCCGCACATGGCGGATATCTTCCGGACCGCCACCCGGGTGTTAGGGGACGCGAGCCGCGCTGAAGATGTCGCCCAGGAAGTTTTCTTACAGGCCTGGAAATCGTTTGACCGGTTTGAATCTGGAACCAACTGCCGGGCGTGGTTGTACAAGATTTTGTTCCACTGCGTGAATCATCACCGGCGCAAGTGGTTTCGGTTCCCGTTGTTGAAAGAGACCGAGGAGTTCATGGAAGCGAATCTGGTTGCAGTGGAGCCTATTCCAGAGCACCTGTCGGACGCCGAGATATTGGCGGCCTTGGACCGGATTCCAGTGGACTTCCGCTCCGTGGTGATGTTGGTGGATGTGGAAGAGTTTGCATATAAGGAGGCTTCGGAGATCTTGGGAGTTCCGATTGGGACGATCATGTCGAGGCTAAGCCGTGGCCGCAAAGCGCTGCGCGAACAATTGGGAGAAGTAGCGCGCTCTTATGGGATTGGAATCGCCGCGGAAGGGAAAGCGTGAGTGAAATGAATACATTGAATGAACGTCTGAAGTCCGCGGTACAAAGCACGCCAGTGCCGCCGTACTTGGAGGCGCGCATCCGCAACCGTATCCGTACTGCCGCGGAGCCGCGCTCCTGGACGTTAAGACTGATTCCCGCGGCAATAGCCGCCGGCTTGTTGATCACGGTAGGGACGGCCTATCAGCTTGGGCACTTACGGCGGACTCGTGCGTCGCAAGAGTCTTATATCACATCGGTTTCCAGCCAGATTTCCTCTCTCATGCGGGTAGGTTTCGGCGATCATCTGCACTGTTCGTTTTTCCGCAAGTATCCCAAGAACGCCCCTACTGCCGCTGAACTGGTGACAAAGATAGGGCCTAAGTACGCCGAACTGGTCCCGGTGGTGCGTAAGCATGTGCCGGAGCAGTACAAAATGACCATCGCGCACGAATGCCACTATCGCAACCGCGGGTTTATCCACTTGTCATTGAAGGACGACTCCAACATGCTTTCCCTGGTGATTACGCGCAAGAACCAGGGCGAATCCTTCGCGGTGGAGCAAATGCTTCCGGCGTTGGTGCAGTCCGGCATTCCGATGTACCAGAACAGCGCGCAGCGTTTCACGATGACTGCGTTTGAGACGGGTGATTTCCTGGTTTACTTCGTCTCCGATCTTCCGCAGAACGTCAACACTCAAATGATGCTGGCCATGACGCCGGAAGTGAAAGAAATTCTCACCAAGCTGGCCAGCTAAGAATATCGGATCGTTCCTTCCTTCAAGCCGTCCGCTCCGTGCGGGCGGCTTTCTTGTTTGTGGCCTACCTTAACGAGCTCCATGCAGAGTGGTCTACATTTCGAAGAACCTTGGTCATTTTTGGGAATAGCCGTACCCTGTAGTGTCCTTAACACTCAAGAAGACGCCAGCAAGAGGTGAAAATGTCCGCCAACGCCGAAGAACAAAGACTTGAAGAAGCTCGGCAAAGAACCGCGCATTGGAAGCGTTGGGGGCCCTACTTGAGTGAACGTGCGTGGGGAACGGTTCGCGAGGACTATAGCGAGCACGGCACCGCTTGGGAATATCTCCCGCACGACCACGCGCGTTCACGGGCGTATCGCTGGAATGAAGACGGACTGGCAGGCATCTGCGATCGACACCAGAAGATATGCTTTGCCCTGGCGCTGTGGAACGGCCGCGACCCCATTTTGAAGGAACGCCTATTCGGTCTGACAGGCAATGAAGGCAATCATGGCGAGGATTGCAAGGAGTGCTACTACTACCTGGATTCCACTCCCACGCACTCCTACATGAAGTACCTGTACAAGTATCCGCATGCGGAGTTTCCCTACACGCAGTTGGTGGAAGAAAACCGCCGGCGCGGCAAGCTGGACCGGGAATTCGAATTGATGGACGCGGGCGTCTTCAATGAAAACCGCTATTTCGATGTCTTCATCGAATACGCCAAGGCATCTCCGGAAGACATGCTGATCCGAATCACGGTGGCGAATCGCGGCCCGGAGCCGGCGTCGATTCACCTGCTTCCCACGGTTTGGTTCCGCAATACATGGGCGTGGGGCACGCGCGTGCGCAAGCCATCACTGCGCGCAGCGGCAGATAACCGCATTGCGATTGACGAACCTCACCATGGGACTCGCTGGCTGGCCTGCGATGGCTCGCCGGAGCTACTGTTCACCGATAACGAAACCAACAGCCGGCGCTTGTTTGGCCAAGAGAATGGCCCGCGCTTCGCCAAGGATGGGATTAACGACTACGTGATTCACGGCGATCTCAACGCCGTGAACCAGGAGCATGTAGGGACCAAGGCCTCCGCGCACTACACCGTCACGGTGGGTGCGGGTGAGACGCAAACCATCCGGCTTCGCTTAACGGACAGCGACACGGATGGAGCCACGGCCGGTGCCGCTGGCGCCTCCGGTCTTTTCGGTCGGGAGTTCGAGCGCATTTTTCGCATTCGCAAGCAGGAGGCCGACGAATTCTACGCCAAGCTCGCTCCAGAGCAGCTATCCGGCGATGGACGCAATGTGATGCGGCAATCCTTCGCGGGTCTGCTATGGTCGAAACAGTTTTACCATTACGTGGTTCGCGACTGGCTTACGGGAGATCCCGGCCAGCCCTCGCCCCCCGCGCAGCGGAAACACGGGCGCAACGGCGACTGGTCACATCTTTATAACGCGGATGTCATCTCCATGCCAGATAAGTGGGAGTACCCTTGGTATGCGGCGTGGGACCTGGCGTTCCATTGCGTGCCTCTGGCGCTGGTCGATTCGGATTTCGCGAAAGAACAACTGATGTTGATGGTCCGCGAATGGTACATGCATCCCAACGGACAGCTCCCTGCTTATGAGTGGGCGTTCGGCGACGTGAATCCACCGGTTCACGCTTGGGCTGCGTGGCGCGTTTACAAAATCGAAAAGAAACGCCGCGGCGTGGGTGACCGCACGTTCTTGCAGCGTATCTTCCACAAGCTGGTGCTCAATTTCACCTGGTGGGTGAATCGCAAGGACGCCGAAGGCCGCAACGTATTCCAAGGTGGCTTTCTCGGCCTGGACAACATCGGAGTCTTCGACCGTAGCGCTCCTCTGCCCACCGGCGGGCACATCGAGCAAGCCGATGGAACGGGCTGGATGGCCATGTACAGCCTGAATCTGCTGGCCATCGCACTGGAACTGGCCAAGGAAGACCCCGCCTATGAGGATGTAGCCAGCAAGTTCTGGGAACATTTCCTGTACATCGCTCACGCGATGAACAATATGGGCCATGAAGGTACCAGCATGTGGAATGAGGCTGACGGCTTCTTCTACGACATTCTGCATACGCCGCAAGACGGGCGTGTACCGATGAAAGTCCGCTCCATGGTGGGTCTGATTCCCCTGTTTGCCGTGGAGACGCTGGAGCCGGAGATGCTCGAAAGGCTTCCCGGATTCAAGCGGCGCCTGGAGTGGTTCGTAGAAAATCGTCCGGACTTGACAGCGAACGTCGCGTGCATGAAAACAGCGGGGATGGGTGAACGCAGATTGCTTTCCATCGTGGACGGAGAACAGTTGCGAAGCGTTCTGCGCTACATGCTCGACGAGAGCGAATTTCTATCTCCTTACGGTATACGGGCCGTCTCGCGGGTGCATAAGGATAACCCGTACTCGATTGCGGTCAACGGCAACGAGTATCGCGTGGGATACGAGCCCGGCGAATCGAGCAGTGGCCTGTTTGGCGGGAATTCAAACTGGCGCGGGCCCATTTGGTTTCCGGTGAATTACCTCCTGATCGAATCGCTTCAGAAATTTCACCACTATCTGGGAGGTGATTTCCTAGTAGAGTATCCCACCAGTTCCGGACACTATATGTCGCTATGGGATGTAGCCGCGGAACTCTCGCGCCGCATGACGCGAATCTTCCTGCGCGACGAACAGTGTTCGCGCCCGGTGCATGGCGGCCACCCTTTGTACAGAGACGATCCGCACTGGCGGGATCTGGTGTTGTTTTACGAGTACTTCCACGGCGACGATGGCTCCGGCGTCGGCGCCAGCCACCAGACCGGTTGGACAGGTTTGGTGGCGAAGATGTTGCAGCAAAGCGGAGCATAGCGTGCCGTGACCGTGAGGGAGCGGCGGTAAGCGGGGGAGAACATGAGCACCAATCAGGTGATGCGCTTCGATCAACAAATCTGTTCCAGGCTGGACCTGGCGCTGACTCGGGAATGGCTGGAAACCAACGGCCTGGGCGGCTTCGCATCCTCCACCATCGTGGGATTGAACACGCGCCGTTATCACGGGTTGCTGACGGCGGCAGCCAACCCTCCGGCGGGACGCGTCCTGCTGCTTTCGAAACTCGAGGAGACGGTGATTGTGGACGGCCAGCGTTTCGAACTGTCCGCGAATGAGTATCCGGGCGCGGTGCATCCGCAAGGCCACACCTTGCTGAGAGAGTTTCGTCTGGATCCCTTCCCCACGTTCGTCTATCGCGTGGCGGGGATGGAGATTGAGAAACGCGTCTTCATGGTGCACGGCGAAAATACGACAGTCACCGAGTACGAGGCGCGCACGTTGGACGGTGGAGTCTTGCCGGACTGCACGCTGGAGCTGCGTCCATTGGTAGCGTTTCGCGATTACCACGGCACCACGCACCAGAACGCTTCGTTAGATCCGTCGCTCGAAGAGAAGCCCGGGCTCGTGAGCCTACGCGCCTACGAAGGCCTCCCCCGCTTGCACTTCGCGCATAACGCCCAGGAAGTGGATGGCGAAGCTCACTGGTATCGCAATTTCGAATACCGCGTGGAACGCGAGCGCGGCTTGGATTTCCAGGAGGACCTCTATCAACCGTTCGCACTCCGCTTCCAACTCACGCGCCGTGCGGCGGCGGCCGTAATCGCATCCACGGAGCCACACGACGCCAAGCAGGCGGCGCGTATGCGCGCGAACGAAGTTCAGCGGCGGGAATCGATCGCCGAAGCGGCGCCTGCCTCCCATCCTCTGGCCCAGACGCTGATGAAGGCGGCGGACCAGTATGTCGTGGGGCGCGGCGAGGGCAAAACCATCATTGCCGGCTACCACTGGTTCGCCGATTGGGGCCGCGACACCATGATCGCGTTGCCCGGGTTGACGCTTGCCACCGGCCGTTTCGACGTGGCCAAGCAGATTCTGCAAGCCTTCGCGCAGCACGTGAATCAGGGCATGCTCCCGAATCGCTTCCCGGACGCCGGCGAGACGCCCGACTACAACACGGTGGACGCCACGCTATGGTTTTTCGACGCCATTCGCGCGTACCTGCAATACACGGGAGACGAATC
The DNA here is from genome assembly GCA_945861255.1 of Candidatus Sulfopaludibacter sp. SbA3. GTDB lineage: Bacteria > Acidobacteriota > Terriglobia > Bryobacterales > Bryobacteraceae > Palsa-187. The sequence continues at coordinate 3,393 of CAMAUG010000143.1, read as the reverse complement.
TTTCGTGCGCGAGGAACTTTATCCCAAGCTCAAGGACATTATCGATTGGCATGTACGTGGCACGCGCTACGGCATTCACGTGGATACCGACGGATTGCTGGCATGTGGTGAACCCGGCGTGCAGTTAACTTGGATGGACGCCAAGATCGGCGATTGGGTGGTGACGCCTCGCACCGGTAAGCCGGTGGAGATTCAGGCCCTCTGGTACAACGCCTTGCGCGTGATGGAAGACCTGGCACGGAGGTTCGGTGAACCTGGCCAGGAAGACTTTTTCGCGCGGCTGGCGGAGGAAGCCCGTGAGAGATTTAATGCTGCCTTCTGGAACGACGACCTGGGCTGCCTTTACGACGTAGCCGATCCCGCCGACGGGTCGCTCCGCCCCAATCAGATTTTCGCGGTGAGCCTGACGCACGGCATGCTCTCGCCCGAACGTGCCAGCGCCGTGGTCGACAAGGTGCAGGCCGAACTGCTGACGCCGGCCGGGTTGCGGACGCTCTCCACGCATGATCCGCGCTATCGCGCCCATTACCAAGGCGGAGTGACGGAGCGCGATACCGCATATCACTTGGGTACGGTGTGGCCGTGGCTGATGGGTCCCTTCCTCACCGCCTATGTCAAGGTGCACAACCGCCGCCCGGAAGCCCTCGCGCAGGCCGCACAATGGTTGAAGCATTTCGAAGAGCATTTCAACGAGGCCGGGCTCGGCCACATCTCGGAAATCGCGGACGCGGAATATCCGCACACGCCACGTGGCTGCATCGCCCAAGCCTGGAGTGTAGCCGAGTTGCTGCGAGCAGCCGTCGAAGATGTGTACGACTTGAAACCCATCCGCGCGGTTCAGAGGAAGTCGAAAGCATCCAAAGCCGTATCCGTCCCCGCCCTGGCCCGCGTAGCAGGGCAAGTCCACGGCCAGCCTGCTTAATTCTTAATCGCAGTTGCTATGCGTGATCATGCGGCTGTTCGGCATGTGTGTATATTTCGAACGCCTCACGGCGGCAGGGGAGTTCGAAACTGAAGTATTGGCTCTCACTGGCGGATGCTTTTCGAACTTTCTGCCTCGCGCCGGGTGTCGCGGGACGACTCCTTTTTGAGCAGGTGCGAGGGGGTTGCGACGCGTTGACGGCGGTTGGACGACGTAGTGGCTCAATTCCCACCTGACAAACTGCGATTCACGGCGAATCGTATCTACTTGAAAAAACAAGGGAAGCGCTGCATCTAGTCATTACGGGCCGGAGTTCGAAAACTAACCTGGGGCACCGAGCGGAATTGCAACCGTTTTGTCGTCCTGCCCCACCCGACGGACAGTCACGGTCCACGTTTCGTTGTCGTACACCACGGATTCCACGTGTGTCCGAATCCGATGGCTATCGAGTTCATCGCGGTGTATGCGAGGCAGCACTGCGGCCACCGCCGACTCAATTGTCCCCGCGGCGATTTGGTACCCGCACGGCGGCCGACCGTCTGCCGTTGACCGGCACCGGTAATAGCGATAGACCTTGTTACCGCGACGGGTACCGTGTGGCATCAACGGCCTGCCGCAGGTGCCACACTTGATTTTCCCCTTCAACGGCCAAATCGGCCCGTAGACGAACGCTCCCGGCCTTCGGGTTCGCCTGCCGTCGAGCATCTCTCCCGCTTGGGCGAACTCGGCATCGCCGATGATGCCATCATGGCACCCGAGCCGCGCGCTATCACCGTCTCGCAGCATTCCGATGTGGACTGGATTCCGAAGCGTCGCCACCACCTGTCGCGCTGTCCAGAGGCTACCGCCGCGTTTGTTCCCCGTGCGCAGTGCTACAGATACTTTGGTCCGGTAACCGAGGCCGTTCGCCGCCTCGGCGATGTCAGCAGGCTTCTTGCCGGCCGCAGCCTCAGAGAACATCCACTTGACGACTGCCGACTCCTCCTCGTTCGGCGCCAGTTGTTTCGTTCGCCGGTCGGCATCGTACCCGAAGGGCACGCCGCCGGCAAACCGCAGGTGGCGCTGCTTCAACCGTGCGCGAGTGTCGGCGATACGGGCGGCGATCATCTCGCGCTCAAACTCAGCGAAGGACGCCAGGATGTTCAGCATGAAACTGTCCTGGGCACCACGACCAACGCAACATCCACCCGGCGAAAATCGTGCAGGAGTTTCGCACTGTCGCGCAGGCTGCGTGAGAGCCGATCAAGACGATGGACGATGACTTGATCAACCAGCCCACGGCTGACATGTGCAAGGAGGCGATCCAGCGCGGGGCGGTCGAGCGTGGCGCCGGAGTAGCCTTCGTCGTCGAAGAGCTCCGGTATCAGTACCCACCCAAGGGCACACTGCGATTCAACATACGAACGGCAAGCATCGCGTTGGAGCCGGCACGAGGAGAGATCGTCAGATGTTTTCACCGATTGGCGGGTGTAGATGGCGCACCGAATCGGCCTGGGGCGAGGCGCCTCGGAATCATCACGGGGCAATTCAACCTCCGGCGAGGTAGGGATCGAGCACAGCCATCACCGCATCGCGGACCTTCTGCGCGAGTAGTCGAGCCCGTACCTCTTCGCCTGGCAGTGCCTCAGCCCGATCACCGGGATAGCGGATCTCGGCGCCGAAAGGACTCAGCCAATTTGCATCATCAAGGGCCTTGACCATCGCCGGATCAACCGGCTCCAGCAAAATGAGCAGCCGCTTGATGACGTGCGTCTTCTGGAATTCGATCTGGTGCCGGGTGAGGAGAGCTTTGAGGTACTTCTCAGCGGCCTGCTGAGCATGGAACCCCACAATGTCCCGAAACTCGCTTTCAGCGCTGAGGCGGACGACGGTCTTGAAATCCAAATCCGCCTTCTTGAGCCACTCGCCCACCAGCAGCCGGATTTCTTCCTCAGGCGGCCTCATAGAGGATCCTGCCGTATTTGTGCGCCGGGTAGGCGATGCCGCCAATGATGTTCTTCGTAGCCTCGAACCGCTCCGAGGAGATGATCTTGACATCAACCGGGAAGCGGACATCGCCGATCGCGTCCGTGATCGCAACGCTCTCCTCATGGCGGTTATCTGCAGTCGGCTCGACGATCAAGATATCGATATCACTGTCCTTCGTCATCTGGCCTGTCGCAGCCGACCCGAACAGAATGATCCTGTCCGGCTTCGCCACGGCCAGCACGCGGCGGACGACTTCGCTCAGCACCAATTCATCGACGCCCATTCGTCTTTAATCATAGACCAAGCAAGGCCGAGTTCGAAGACACGCAAACTGGGGGCCCTCTCTCAACAGGGCTCTCCAGAAACTACTCACGCGGTGACCTGGGGATGGGAGGCTGGAACAAGAGCGAATCCCAGGTGTGCTGCTTTTTTGTTGAGCAATGATATCTGCTGTTGGCGGTACTTGTCTTCGTAGTACTGCTGGCCCCGGTCGACGTATTCCT
>CAMAUG010000142.1 GCA_945861255.1 Candidatus Sulfopaludibacter sp. SbA3 | reverse complement strand
GTTCCCGTCTCAAACAATCCGGCATGTTCTGGACCGTCCGTGGCGCCAACGCCATCATCGCCCTGCGATGTTGTCATCTCAACGGTCGCTTCGAGGATTACTGGGAGTCCCGGCGTGCGGCCTGATTCCACTTCTATGTCGCCCACCCGACCACCGGGCCACCGGGAAGCGCCTGATCTCGGCCCGCATGTAACAACTGGCGACCCGCAAACAGAAGCGAGGGCCGGGAATCTCAAGTTCATCGCACGTGTCCTCTCACATCTCACCGATCACATCTCACCGAGGAATATGAAGGACCCGGAATCGGAGACCCTTCGCGTCCTAATGTTAGCTCCATCAATCGTCGAGAGCAAACGGCCTGCGCCCGAATGTCAAGAACCTGCGGACAAGTTGCGCAGCCATGGACTAGTTCAGGGGCGCGACGATATTTCGATTCAGCAGTAAGAGGGCTCCGGGTCTATTGCAACAACTGCCGGGCAGCGCGGAGGCCTCCGGCGCGCTGGATCCCTGGAACGAAGAAGTCCTTTACGAACTGCTCATCCGTGCCCTGGAAGCCGGAAAGATCGGCCCGAAGATCGACATCCGCAGGCGAAACCGCGGCAGCGAACGCGCACCAGACCGCCGCTTTCCCTAGACCGATCAACTGCGTTTTCGGCTGTTTCAGCCATGCCAGCGCCGTGATGATGTCCTGCACGCGGTTGGCATCGTCGCTCTTGTTGAAGGTGAGGAACATCTTCACGGAACGGTCCCGCGGTTCCACGGCGGCTCCCGTCTGAAAGGCATCAATTAGCAGTACGGCACGGCCTGCCTGGAGCAGACGCGTAACTGCCGGATCCATTCGGGCCGCCTCGGCACCGCCGGGGTGGACCACCAGCGCCGCCGGCTTCGAGCCGTTGATCCAGATCGCGGGAATGCGATCACCTTTGCCCAGGCGACCTAAAAAGACCCGCTCGCCAGTCCCTTTGCTCGCGACCTGCGCGGGCCACTCCACGGCTAGGGCGGCGGTCAGACGCTCCCGCAAATCGGACGTCTGCTGGTCGGCACGCAGGCGCCATTCCGCGAACAATTGTGGAAACGTCAGGGCGGTAGCGGGCAGTTTTCGATCGTGCAGCACTATCATGTCCTGCAATTTTTCCATCCGGATGGTTTGCTCCTTCAGTTTGGACGCATCTGCCTCATGGAGCACCTGCTTGCCGAAGAACGCATAGGTGGCCTCCCGGTTGGGCTTATTGTAATTGTGAGGCGCATCCTGAAAGAACATCTCAACGTCTTGCGTTTTTCCATAGAGATCGTAGATCGCACGAACGGCGGGATATTCTTCCGCGCGCAGATTGCGCGTCCAGTCGCCCGTTGATCCCGATATGATCATCGGTCGCGGCGCCATCATGGCTGCGATTTCGACGTTGTTGGTACCCAGGCGCAGTCCGGGCGCGTTCTCGCACAACCCCCCGCCCTGCATCAGCAGCGAAACCATGTTGGCCGGCGCGGAAAACCGGACGCGGTCATCCACGGCGGAGACGTAATAGGTTTGCGTGGCGCCGCCCGATGCTCCGGTAGCCCCGATCATGCGCGGATTCACGTCCGGCAGTTTCTCCAGAAAATCGATCGCTCGAATCGAGTTCCACAACTGTAGGCCAAAAGCGCTGAAGCCCCACAACTGTTCCACCGGAGCGTCGCCGAAATCGTGCGGCGTCTGAATGGTGTCGTTGTAACCCACCATGTCGTAGCTGAACACCACGTAGCCCTGGCGCGCGAGGTTGATGGCGCGGGCGGGAACGGAGACGATTTCCGTGTTTTCCAGGCGGCCGTAGCTCCAGTGGCCGTGCGGACTGATGACCGCGGGGTATCTCCCGGGGGGCGCGGGTTGGAGCGGACGATAGAGGTTTCCGGCCAGAAAGTAGCCGGGAAGCGTCTCGATCAGAACTTTCTCGATGAAGCAATCCCGGTTTTGAATGCGCCCGAAAATCTGAGGGTGCAAATCGTTCTTCGGAAACATCGGCAGCAGACCCGCGGCCGACAGGATCTGCGTTCGCAGCGTCCGCTTACGGTCCTCCCATTCTGCGAGGGTTTTGTAAGTCCTGGGCACGAAGTGAGTGTCGACATTCGGAAGATCCGTATTGCGGGAATCGCGCGCGGGAACTTGAGCGAGCGCTAGCAAGCCCGTAGCGAGTCCCATGCTCGTAGCAAGTCCTATGTTGAGCAAACGCGACATGGCCCTACTGTTACCACAGATCGTCCTGCTGTCTTCGCAGTCCTTCACGTCGCCAGATTCGGTTTTGGCGACACGCAGTGATCAGCGCTGAAGCCCCGTGCTATTCGAGTCAAACTCAGCTTCCATTTTCTTCACGCGCTCCATGTAATCCAGTGTGTCGTTGGCGCGCAAGTTGAAGCAATCCAGGCACTCCTTACCGTCGGCCACCTGACCTTCCGTCGAAAGGCCCCGAACTTTCATGAGCTGGCGAAGTAGTTCGGCGGTAGCCGCCTGCTGCTTATAGAAATCCGTGTAGTTGATGCCGTTGGCGATGACTAAAGGCGTCCAGCCGCGCTTGTCTTTGGCGTCAAGTTTGGCGCCTTTGTCCACCAGATACTGGACGACCGCGTTCGTGCCCCGGTACGCAGCGCCGTGCAAAGCAGTCTCGCCGTCCAGATTCACTGCATTGACGTCGTTCCCTAACTCAACGCACAGCTTGACGGCCTCCAGAACTTCGTCCTCCTGACTTAGCAGCGAGCCGCCGTCTTCCCCGGGAACCCAAATCTTGATCCCAGCCGCGACCATGAGAGGCGTGTTGGTGTCCGCGTTCGGCGTCAGCGCGTTGGCGCCGGCTGCGGCCAATACGCGCATCGCCTCGACGTCCGTTCCCTTAGCCGCAAGAAAGAATGGCGTCGCGCCCAGCCGGTTCAAACGGTTTCGCTGGCCGTCCTTTATGCCGTTCCTGGTCATCCGTGCGTTGACATCCGCGCCATGCGCAATCATCTTCTTGATGATCTCGATGCTGTCCACTTTCCCGGTGGGCGAAGGCGCGGGCGGAAGGCCGATGTTGGGCCTGCGTTGGCGTACAGCTTGGTGCAGCGCGTTCCAACCCGCGCCCGCCAAGTTCGGATCCGCGCCCGCGTCCAGTAGGACACCGGCCAGTTCCCAATGAGCGTTGGATACAGCCAGAACCAGAGCGCTCTGCCCGTCCGAAAGGACATCGTTGACGTTCGCCCCGGCTTCGAGAAGAGCCTTTACGGCATCCATGGCGCCCGCGCGCACCGCGAATAAAAGCGGACTGAACGAAGTTGGCGCGGGACTTAAGAACGCCCCGCTATAGCCATCCCGGACCACATCCGGTTCGGACCGGTTGGTCCGAATGGTAAGGTTTCCACCGAACTCCACTAAAATGCGGATCGCTGCGGCGTTATTCCTGCCCGCCGCCCACATAAGGGCGGTCTCGCCACGCTCATCGCGGGCGTTCACGCTCGCTCCATGCACCAGTAGTGTTTTGATGGCGCCGGCTCTGCCATTGCGCGCCGCCGTCATCAGGGCCGTCTCGCCGCCGGGAAGCGATGTGTTCGCGTCCGCTCCTGCCTGCAGCAGCTTTTCTAAGATGGATGCATCTCCGGCTTCCGCCGCCAGCGACAATGGAGCGATTCCGTAATGGTTCACCACCTTCACATCGGCGCCCGCGCCGAGCAATAGATCCACTACCGCCGCATCGCCGCGATGCGCTGCCCAATGCAGCGCAGTTGATCCATCGGGCCGGCGTGCGTTGACGTCGGTGGTCTTTTGCTTCAGCAGCGCTTGAACGGCTGTCTTGTCTCCTTTCTCGACCGCGTCGATCAAGGGAAGCTGGCGGTTGGAGGCGCCGAAAGCCGCACCGGACAACACGCCCAGCACAATCCAAGAATTGAATCCACGGACAGTCATTACCTTACAGCTCCTCAAGCGTTCCGGTGCTATCTCCAATCTTTTCCGCCTGGACTCCCAGCTTGTCCAGCAGCGTCAATCCGGCGTTCATAAAGGGAGTGTCAGGCTGATAGCGGATGTGGCGGCCACCCTTGCGTAACGTTCCGCAGCCGCCGCCCACGATCGCCACCGGCAAGTCAACCGGCGCATGCGTATCGCCATCGCCCATCCCGCAGCCATACACCAGGATGGAATGATCGAGCAGCGTACCGTCGCCATCTGGAGTGTCGCGCAGTTTCTGTACGAAGCCGGCAAATATAGACATATGGTAGGCATCGATTCTGGTCTTCTGCTGGACCTTGTAGGGATCTTTCTGGTGGTGCGATGCCTCGTGATGAGCTTCCGGCACGCCGATCCACGGATAGGCGCGCCCGCTCTGCTCGCGCGCGAGTTGAAAACAGGAAACACGCGTGATTTCGCCTTGGAACGCCAGGTGCAATAGGTCGGTCAAAAGACGGACGTGCTCGTCGAACTCTTCAGGAACTCCCGAGGGTCTTTCCATCAACGGCAGCGGTGAGGTGGCATGCGCTTTCTCGGATTTCTGAATACGCGACTCAATCTGCCGGATTGCGTCCAGGTAGTCCGTTACGGATCGGCGATCGCTCGCGCCCAGCCGCCGTTCCATCCGCCGGACCTCTTCGCCGACGGAATCGAGGAGGCTACGCTCCTTTTTCATCCGCGAAACCCGCACCGCGGCGCTACTCCCGTCGCCAAATAGGCGCTCGAATACAATGCGTGGATCGCGCTCGTGGGGCAATGGCGTGGTGGGAGTCTGCCACGACGTCGAATTCAGATACAAACAGCTATAGCCGTGTTCGCAATTGCCCACCAGGTAGTTGGATTCGGTGGTGAGTTCGAGTGAACGAAGCGGCGTGTCGGCACCCAGCTTGTCGGCCGCGTACTGATCGATCGTTTTGCCGGTGGTGATATCGGCGCCTTCGGTCTTCTTGGCGAGAACTCCGTTCAGCCATCCAGCGTGCGCGCGGGTATGTACGCCGCCGCCTTCATGAGGGCTGACCACGCCCCGATTGCTGAGGCCGCTGAGCACCGTGAGGTATTCCCGGAACGGCGCGAGCGGCTTCAAAACGGGTGTCAACTCGAAATTCGTCCCCGTTGCTTGCGGATGGAAGTTGGGCGGATACATGCCATTGGGAGCATAAAAGAACGCGGCCCGGCTTAGTGGGCTGGCCGCCGCCGTCAGCGCGGGAACCATGGCGTCCAGCAGAGGAAGCGCGACCACTGCGCCCGCTCCCCGCAGGAAGGTCCTTCGTGGAAGCGCCCTCTTCGTGATGAACATGATTCAGAATCTCCTTCCGGAACTTGCCGAACTTGTTACTAAACTCTTTACTGAACTCTTTACTGCACTCTGGGAGGGCTGGTCTGGGCCCTCGCCGCCGGATTCTGCCCCGGTTGCGCCGGCGCGGCGGTTCTTCGCATCAAGAACGGGTAACTCTTCACTACACCTAGAATCATAGACCGAAGTTTGTAGCCGGGAGCGGAATCGCTGACAATCTTGCGCACAGCCGGCATGTCGTAATACTCCAGGCCGCGCCCCAGGGCGTAGACCAGAAGCTTCTCCGCCACCGTATTCGCAAACCGTTCGGGACGGCGTACCAGCGCGGCGGTTAGTTCGTCCACGCCTTGAAATTTCGATCCATCCGGAAGGGACCCGGAAGTATCCAGCGCGTTCCAGGATTCGTCCACCACGCGCAGCCGGCCAATGGCGTCAAAACTCTCGAGCGCGAAACCAGGCGGATCGATCACGGCGTGACACGTGCGGCAAGGCTCTACTGCCCGGTGCGCAGCCATCCGTTCGCGCAGAGTAGCAACTTTCGCTTGCGTTCTGGGGTCCTTTAGCGACGGTACATTCGGCGGGGGATCCGGGGGTGGAGTGCCCAAAACGTTGGAGAGGATCCATTTGCCGCGCAGCACCGGAGATGTGCGATTGGGGTGCGATGTGATCGTCAAAATACTGCCCTGACCCAGAATTCCCCGGCGGCGGCTCTCCTCCGGGAGTTCAACGCGCCGGAACTCACTGCCCAACACATTGGGAATCCGGTAATGAAGCGCTACTCGTTCATTGAGAAACGTATAATTTGTAGTAAGCAAATCCAACACCCCACGATCCTCCCTTAGTATGCTGCCGAAGAACATCTCCGTTTCCCGGCGCAGTCCGTTGCGCAGCGAATCGTCGAAGTCATGCGCGTAGGGATCGCCAGGCTTAACGCTATCCAGATTCCTTAATTGCAGCCATTGACCACTGAAATTTTTCGTGAGAGCTTCGGAACGGGGATCGGCGAGCATTCGCTCCGCTTGCCGCTGGATCGCAGCTGGATCCTTCAGTCTGCCCTGCTCGGCGGCGTTCAGCAATTCGTCGTCGGGGATGCTGCTCCACAGGAAGAAGGATAAGCGGGAGGCCAACTCCAGGCTACTCAGGCGATAAATACCCGACGTTCCAGGCGGGTCGGCCTCGGTCCGGAACAGGAACGCCGGACTTATGAGAAGCCGCTCCAGCGCGAACTCAACGCCATCCTCGAAGCCGGCGCCGTTTTGGCGGCCTTCCTGGTAGAACTCCATCAAAACTTTGAGATCCTCTTCCTTTACGGGTCCCCGATACGCACGCCGGGCCAGGCCGGATAGAATCGTCCTGGCGCAAGCGGGTTCTCTCGCTGGGTTGGCGGGATGGCACACAAAAATCCGGCGGCGGCTGGGAGTGTCTCCAGGGCCTTTGTCGTTATAGGGCCCGGCGACCGTCACGCTGGCAACCTCCGGAATAGCCCCCGCGGGACCGCCATTGTTTCCGGGAACCCTGGGATTCTGGAACGGCTCCTTCACTCGCTCGACCAAATCGGCTGGCTTCCGGGAAAAAGTAGCGGCTAACTCGTGCGGACCAGCGGTTACGGGAATGCGGATCTGGATCCTCCCGCCCGTTTTCTCTCCGACGTTAATGAGTTTCACTTGTTCGCCGTCGACGAGGACCGCCAGTTCGTGGGACTGGGCCGCGTTGCGCCCTCCCGCTAGTTCAATCCTGATATCGTACTCGGCGTCGCGTGCGAACGGCCGCCGAATCAGGATTCCACCTCTCGTGCCAAAGGGCAGGCCTTCAATGTGTTGGTGCTGTTGCGAGTCCGATGGCACGCGGTATAGGCCGAATTCCGGCACCGGCGGCAAGCTGCCGGCAGCCAACCGGCCGATGGACTGCGCCGCGGCCAAATACCGCTCCATCAGCGACTGCGACATTCTGAGCGATCCCGCCATGTTGTCGAAGCCGCTGCTGGAGTCGTCGGCTGGAAGCAACGCGTTAGCATCGACGTCGAGCATCAGCAGGTCGCGAACGGCGTTGCGGTACTCGGAGCGATTCAATCTATGGAAGATTTCGGTTCGCCCTGGGTCGGGGTGCGAGGCAGCCGTTTTATCCAGCTCCCTTTGGACAAACATCCGGAATCCGTCGTAAGTGGCCTCGTCCGGCCGGGGGAAGCCGATAGGCGGCATCATGCCGCCGCGAAGCTTTGTCACTACACGTTCCCACTCAGCCGGATTGGCGCCGACGTTACCCACATCGAGGGATTCCAGTGAGAATCCTCCAGTCTTCAGGCGGGAGTTGTGACACCCTACGCAATACTGATTCATCAAGGAGCGCTGCGAGGCCGGCGTGTTGCCGGAAGACCGCGGTTTGAGATCCTCAGCCGCAGCGCACATCGAAACAGCAATTATGATCGCGAAGCAGCAGGCACTCCTCGTCGCGATCATGATCCGGCGGAACTCAAGCGCGAGCGAATAACTCATCTACACACATCCAAAGTAGACTTGGCTGGAACACCACAATCTACAAGTACCATTTTCTTGCCGCCGGCAGAAGCCTCCCGCGAGCTCATAGCCAGCCATCATGACCAATGCAAGCTGCTGCATTATGGAAGCCGGAAACGTATAGTCCGGGGCCTTGCCCTCAACGGACCATCGCGGTTCCTCCAGTTGCCCCCGCCGGTGCTTTTGAACTTGGCCTCCAATAGTTATGTTGGGAGGCACCTGTGAAGCGAATGTTTTCTAGTTCCGGAAAGGACTTTTCCGGATTAGACACGCTCGGAGAGCCCGTTTCCAAATATCGGAACAAGTGTGTTCAGGTGTGCCTTGACGTGGCCTTGGCTGGCGGAATTGTTCCTTCCCTCTGTCTGGCCGCGCCGCCACCAGCGCCCGCCGAGGCGCAGCGTGCGGTTGTGGACAAATACTGCGTTCCGGAGAATTACTACGCCAGTTTGGCGCCGATATCTCCATTGGAGCGAGCATGAAACACACCGACCAGATCGGGCGCTGACCTCCGTTGGTCCCGTGTGGAAGCAAAATTGGTCAGAAGGTTGCACGTCTTTGCCCCTTGACGCCGGCCTTTAGACGTGACACGATTCCCCCCATGATCAACCCCAAGACTCTTCTGGCGGCGCTGAGGAAAACGGGAGGTGTGACTCCGTTAGCCTCGCGTGCAGGTGTGGGATTTGTCGCGCTCATTGCCGTTCTCGGAATCGCTTCTGTCCTGCTCGAAAAGCGGTCGGCGGTTGAGGCAGCCGGAGTCCAGGCGCCCATGTTTGAAGTGGACCCGATGTGGCCTAAACCGTTGCCGAACCATTGGGTCATGGGTTGGACGGTCGGCGTCGGTGTGGATGCCCAGGACCACGTCTGGGTCGTCCACCAAGTGAGTAAACTTGAGCCCCCGGAACTGCTGGGATCCAAAAACCTGTCCGACGGATGTTGTGTCCCGGCCCCGCCGGTGCTGGAGTTCGATCAGGCGGGCAACCTCATCGGGCACTGGGGCGGCCCAGGCACGGGCTACGACTGGATGGACCCCCATGGGATCACTGTCGACTACAAGGGCAATGTTTGGATGGGTGGTAACGCCGCCAAGGACAACCAAGTTCTGAAATTCACGCAGGCCGGCAAATTCCTCTTGCAGATCGGCCATCCGGGGCAGAGTAAAGGCAGCAATGACGTCCAGAATCTCAACAGACCAACCAAAGTAGTGGTCGACAAAGCAACCAACGAAGTTTATGTCTCTGACGGCTATGGCAACAAGCGTGTGATCGTGTACGACGCGGAAACGGGCCAGTACAAGAGGCATTGGGGTGCCTACGGTCACAAGCCTGACGACACCAACCCCGGCCCGTACAGCCCGGACGCTCCGTTGGCCCAGCAGTTCCGCAATCCTGTGCACTGCGTGGAAATCTCCAACGACAATTTGGTCTATGTCTGCGACCGCACGAACGACCGGCTCCAGATATTCCGCAAAGATGGCACCTTCGTGAAGGAGATGTTTGTGGCCAAAACGACGCTGGGAGATGGCAGCGTGTTTGACATCGCTTTTTCCAGGGATCC
>CAMAUG010000141.1 GCA_945861255.1 Candidatus Sulfopaludibacter sp. SbA3 | reverse complement strand
TCCGCCGCGGACTTTGACGCCCGTCTGGATTTCATCTCTACGCGGCTATTGGCCCGGCCGTTCAACGTGAAAGAGCGAGCCGTCGCGAACAAGTCGTTCGAGCGTTTTCGAGCTTTCTATGAATCGCACGAAGATGAAGCCGTGAAGTTCCTGAGTCAGGGAGAACGGAAACCCGACCCTGCGCTTCCGGCAGCCGGCTATGCGGCGATGACCATGCTGACAAGCCAGATGCTGAATCTGGATGAGGTCCTGAACAAATGAGCAGAATCCTGAAACCCGACGAAGAAGGCCATTACCAGGCAGCCGCGTACGCTCTGGACCGTGCGTCACACGCCGCGCATGCTCCCGGAAAGCATCCTATCGACCGGATCGCCCAATCCATGGCCATGGAAGAGACACGCCGCCGCTTCTTTGCCCGTGGGGCCCAGGGCATCGGGGCCGTGGCGCTCGCTTCTCTGCTTGGGAGTAAGGCCAGCGCGGAAGGCCCGGCCCCCGCGCAGTCCATCGGCGGGCTTCCGGGCTTGCCGCACTTTGCTCCGAAGGCCAAGCGCGTGATCTACCTGCATCTGGTGGGCGCGCCGCCGCAGATCGAAACATACGATTACAAGCCGAAGATGCAGGACATGTTCGACAAAGACCTGCCCGATTCCGTCCGCAAGGGTCAGCGGCTGACAACGATGACCAGCAACCAGAGCCGCTTCCCGATCATGCCGTCCGCCTTCAAGTTCGCACAGCACGGCAAGTCGGGCGCGTGGGTTTCGGAGCTGCTTCCCTACACAGCCCGCATGGTCGACGACATCGCCATCATCCGGTCCATGAATACGGACGCCATCAATCACGAACCGGCGATCACCTTCTTCCAGACCGGTTTCATGATTGCGGGCCGGCCCTGCATCGGCGCCTGGTTGAGCTACGGACTCGGCAGCATGAATCAGAACCTGCCGGCCTTCGTCGTCTTGCAGGCGAAACACTACCATCCCAAAGCCAATGTGCAGGCCATCTCGGCGCGCATGTGGAGTTCCGGTTTTCTTTCCGGCCGTTATTCCGGCGTGGGTCTGCGCAGCTCAGGCGATCCGGTGCTGTTCATCAGCAATCCGGACGGCGTCGACGCCAGCGTCCGCCGGGGTATGCTCGATGGGCTCTCCGAGTTGAACCAGCTCAACTACGAGAAATTGGGCGACCCCGAGACAAAAACGCGCATCGCCCAGTATGAAATGGCGTTTCGCATGCAATCTTCCGTGCCCGAACTCACGGACCTCAGCAAGGAACCCGCTAGCACCTGGGAAATGTATGGCGAGGACGCGCGGTCCAAACCCGGTTCATTCGCGAATACCTGTGTCATGGCCCGGCGCCTGGCCGAGCGTGGCGTGCGTTTCGTTCAGGTCTACCATCGTGGCTGGGACGTGCATAACAGCTTGCCGGAAGTTCTGCCCGCGCAATGCAAAGAGATCGACCAGCCCGCGTGGGCGCTGGTGCAGGATCTGAAGCAGCGCGGCATGCTGGACGATACGCTGGTGATCCTGGCGGGCGAGTTTGGCCGCACCATCTACTCACAGGGAAAATTCACTCTCGCCGACTATGGCCGCGACCACCATCCCCGCTGCTTCTGCCTGTGGATGGCCGGGGCCGGCGTCAAGGGAGGCGTGGTGCACGGAGAGACCGACGACTTCAGCTACAACATCACGCGGGACCCGGTCCACGTGCGCGATCTGCAGGCGACCATTCTGCATCAGTTCGGCATCGATCACGAAAAGTTTTCCTACAACTATCAGGGGCTGGATGTGAAGCTCACCGGCGTGGAGAAGGCCGAAGTGGTGAAGGCGATTTTGGCTTGAGAAATTCCACGTTTTCATCACTGCTTCTGTGCGCGCTGGCCGCTGCCTCGTGGGCACAGACCGCCGCGCAACCTACTCCGGTGCGCTCTCTGCCCACGCTTCAGGCGCCTCAGGCCGTGCCGAAGCCAGGTACGGCAACCGATGCTCCGTATGCTCCTTTGTCCATCTTGCCAGGTGGAGTGGTGGTGCCCTTGTTCGCACCCGGTTCGCCCTTCCTGAAGATGGACCGCATCAAGGAACCCGAACAATACAACATGAGCCAGACCGTGCCGGGACGGATCGGCAACATCGTTAATATTCACAATCCCTCGATTGAGGTTCATACGGTAGACCGCGCCATCAACACGGGCGCCGCGATCATCCTTGTGGCCGGTGGCGGCCACAACACCCTGAACGTGGGCACGGAAGGTGCGGATTTCGTTTCGTTTTTCTACAACTACGGCATCAATACCGTGATCCTGCGCAACCGCTTGCGCCGCGACGGCTATAATCCGCGGACCGATGCGGTTTACGACGCCTTGCAAGCAATCCGAGTGGTGCGCGCTTATGCGAAGGAATGGAACATCGATCCGAATAAGATCGGCATCATGGGCTTCTCGGCGGGGGCGGAATTGGCGGCTCCGGCCGCCGTGCTGTTCGAGGACTTCGACAGGAATAATAGTGATCCGAACGATCAATATGCAGGAATCAGCTCGCGGCCCGATTTCGCCGGCATCATCTATCCGGGTCCCACACCTTTTGCCGCGAATCGCACTGCTCCGCCGATCCCTCGCAATACGCCTCCCGCCTTCATCGCTACTGGTGGTTCCGGCGACTTGATTCACGCGGTGTGGGCCGTCGAATACTTCACGGCCATGCTGAACGTCGGCCTGCCGAACATCGAAATGCACGTTTACGGGAATGGCCGCCATCCGGGCGACACACTTCCTGATGGCACTCGTCAAAGCGGCGGACTGACGGATCGCGACAATATTCCTCTTGGCACCTGGCAGTATCGCTTTGTCGACTGGTTCAGGGACCTCGGCTTCTTGGGGAAACCCGGCGTTGAGACCAAGGCTGCCAAGGATCTCGCGGTTTACATCACTCAACCGTTACCAGCCGTTCCCGGACGTGGCGGTCCGGGTGCCGCTGGGCAAGGGGGCAGGGGAGCCGCCAACCCTCCCGGCACAGCTCCAGGGGCCGCCCGCGGAAACTGAAATAGGAATCGAGGCGGCCTTTGGATGCCATGCATTTGGACAACTTTGGACAACAGTTGCGTTTGCTATCCGGCTCCGATACTTGTAGAATTGAACACTGTAAACACCGGCGTCCGTCGCAAGGCCCGGTCCGCACCCGCGAAGCGACCGCACGATAAGGAGATTTGGGATGAAACGAATGATTATTGCCGGGGCATTCGCTGCCTCGCTCGGAATGCTCATGTTGCAGGGTCAAAATCCGCCGGCCGCGAGGCCCAACGCTGACCCTTACGCTAACAATCAGGACGCCGGGAAAATGAATTTTCCGCTAGCGGCCCCCGCGGGTAAGGACAGCGGTGCAATCAGCACTGCTCCCGCCGGCGCCGGCAACAAAGCGGCCATCGACCCTTCCACCTGGCAGTACGGACCGCAGTTCCAGCCGCCGGCCGGCGCCAAGATTTGGAATCCGGTGAAGCTAAAGATGATGAGAGGGGAGAAAGTGACCGGAGGCACGCTGTTCGCCGGTACCGATCCCGCCATCTATTGCGCCATGGCGAATGCGGGTTACGACTTCATTTGGACCGAGATGCAGCACGATGCCAAGGATTGGGGCCAGGTAGCCCGGATGTGGCGCACCTGCCCGCATGCCAAAGCGGTTCCGGGCGTGCGTCTGGCTTATGCCGACGAACGTGAAATCCAGCATGCCGTGGATTCCGGCGCGCTGGTGATTGTCGTGCCGACCGTTGACACCGTTCAAGAGGCAATCGTGGCCCGCGACTTCACAATCTTCCCCCACAAGACAGATAAGGGAAACATCGGCAAGCGCAGCGCCGGTGGCGGACAGGCGTTTGACGCGGGCATGTACGGCGGCGTTCCCGGAGGGTATCGCGCGACCATTAACGACAACATCGTGTTGATCGTGATGATCGAGACCATCGAGGGTATCAAGAATGCTCACGAGATCGCCAAGGTTCCTGGCATTGACGCACTCTTCGCCGCCAGTGGCGACCTGGGCAACTTCTCGGGATATGCTCAGGGCTCGCCCGACTATGAGCGGCTGATCAACGTCGTCCACGACGCCGCCCTTGCGGCCGGCAAGCGGCTGTGCGGCCCGTTGGCGTGGCGCGACCGGCCGGATTTCACGTGCTTCCAGGCCGGCTCGGAGACCGCGGCAATCGCCCGGGGCGTCGCGGCCGAACTCGGACCGCTGACGAATACGCAAGGTAAAGTGGAAGTCGGACCTTTCGCGGTAGCGCCGCCGGCCCGCACGCGATAACGCGGTTAACGCCCTGGAATGGTGCGGCTAGGCTGGTGGACCGCCCGCTGGCCTTAAGCTAACTTGTGAACCAAGCCTTCGGGTTACGAAGCGGTCGCCTTGTGCGACCGCTTCTCCCGTTTACGGGCCTCCCGGTTCACTCTCTGCGGGCGTAAGGCCGTTTACATCCCGAGTTGGTTACAATAATGCAGTCCGCTGCAAGGGACGATCTTCTTACTATGGACCGCATGGACAACGCCACAAACGTGCCAAGCGCGATCGCCGCCGCACTCGCCAACGGTTTGCCGGAATCGCGGGAATTCGATCCTCTCGAAATGCAGGAATGGATCGAGGCGCTCGACTCCATTCTTAAGGTTCATGGGCCTGCATCATGCCAGTACGTTCTGGAGAAGCTGATCCAGCACGCTCAGACCCGTGCCATTCGCGTCCCGAAATCGCTCAACACGCCATACTGCAACACCATCGCGCGATGGGAACAATCGCCGTTTCCGGGCGATCTGGTATTGGAAGAACAGATCAGTTCTCTGGTGCGCTGGAATTCCGTCGCGATGGTCGTCCGCGCCAATAGAAAGAGCGCGGAACTGGGCGGCCATTTAGCCAGTTACGCGTCCGCAGCCGATCTGTTTGAGGTCGGCTTCAACCATTTTTTCCACGGCGGTGAGCGAGACTCCGACCTGATCTACTTTCAGCCGCATTCGGCTCCCGGAGTCTATGCCAGAGCCTTTCTCGAAGGCCGCTTGAGTGAGGAGAATCTTGCGCACTACCGCCAGGAATGCGGCGGCAAGGGGTTGCCGTCTTACTCGCACCCCTGGCTGATGCCCAGTTTTTGGCAATTCCCCACCGGCTCCATGGGGACCGGTCCGATCACGGCCATCTACCAGGCCCGTTTCATGCGCTATCTGGAGCACCGCGGCATGGTCCAGCCAAGCGAGCGCAAGGTATGGGCTTTCGTGGGCGACGGCGAAATGGATGAGCCGGAATCGCTGGCGGGACTCTCCCTGGCCGGCCGCGAGAATCTGGACAACCTGATCTTCGTGATCAATTGCAATCTTCAGCGGCTGGACGGTCCGGTGCGCGGGAACGGGTCGATCATTCAAGAGTTGGAACGCGTCTTCGCGGGTGCGGATTGGAACGTCATCAAGTTGATGTGGGGCAGCGATTGGGACGACCTTTTCGAGCGCGATAAGGAACATGTTCTCTTGAAGAGGCTGCATGAAACGGTGGATGGCGAGCTCCAGACCTACGCGGCTCGCGGAGGCGAATTCAACCGTGATCGTTTTTTTAACAAGAACCCGGAGCTGAGGCAGTTGGTCGCGCACCTCAGCGATGAGCAAATCGACGGGTTAACGCGCGGCGGCCACGATCCGGTCAAGATTCATGCGGCATTTCTGGCCGCCGTCCGGCACAAAGGCAAACCCACGGTGGTTCTTGCCCAGACGAAGAAAGGTTTCGGCATGGGCCAATGGGGCGAGGGCCGCATGTCCTCCCACCAGCAGAAGAAGCTGGACGCCGAGGCGCTGCTGTACTTCCGCGATCGCTTTCATTTGCCTCTGCGGGATGAGCAGGCCATTGAGGCCTCCTTCTACAAACCGGCCGAGGATACGCCGCTCATGCGGTACCTTCACGAACGGCGGCGCTCCCTCGGTGGATATGTCCCGCGCAGGGCGCCCCAATCGCATAGCCTCCAGCCTCCCGGCGCGGCGGAGTTCGCGAAGTGGGCTTTCGAATCCGAAAGCCGTGAGATGTCAACGACGGGCGCGTTCGTCAAGATGCTCACCAGTCTTCTGAAGAGCTCCGAGCTGGGCCCGCGGATCGTGCCTATCGTCGCCGACGAGGCCCGTACTTTTGGAATGCAGTCCCTGTTCCGGCATTACGGAATCTATTCACCGGAAGGGCAGATGTACGAACCCGAGGACCAAGCCGACTTCCTCCACTACAAAGAGGCGCGCGACGGCCAGATTCTGGAGGAGGGAATTACGGAAGCCGGCGCGCTGTCTTCATGGATCGCGGCGGGTACATCTTACTGCAGCCACGCTCTCCCCATGCTGCCGTTCTATACCTTCTATTCTATTTTCGGGTTTCAGCGAGTGGGGGATCTTATCTGGGCCGCCGCCGATTCCAGGGCGCGCGGGTTTCTGATGGGAGCGATTTCCGGACGCACCACGCTGGGAGGAGAGGGCCTGCAACATCAGGATGGCGGGAGCCATCTGATGGCTTCTCTGGTGCCCACTTGCCGCGCCTACGATCCATGCTTTGCCTATGAACTGGCCGTGATTCTGGACGCGGGCATGCAAGCGATGCTGCACCGGCAAGAGGACGTCTTCTATTACGTCACGGTCATGAATGAGAATTACACCCACCCGCCCATGCCGCCCGCGGTCGAGGAGGGCATCCTCCGAGGCATGTATCCGTTCCGGCGGGCGAACCTTCCCGCCGTGCCCAGCCCGGCGGAGAATCCGCGAGTCACGCTGTTGGGATCCGGCGCAATCCTCCGCGAAGTAATCGCGGCAGCCGATCTGCTGGAGAGCGAATTTGGAGTGGCTGCTGAAGTCTGGAGCGTGACAAGCTTCACCGAGCTCAGGCGCGACGCGATGGGAGTGCAACGTTGGAATCGCCTGCATCCCGATTCGGAGAAGAGAACCTCCTGGCTCGATCAATGTCTCGGAAACGTCGCCGGGCCGATCGTCGCCGCAACCGACTATGTCCGCTCCGTGGCGGATTTGATAGCGCCGTGGGTCCCTGGACGCTATCTTTCCCTCGGCACTGATGGATTTGGCCGGAGCGACACGCGGATCGCGCTCCGCAAGTACTTCGAGGTAGACCGGGACAGCGTTGTCATCGCGGCCTTAAACTCTCTGGCCGAAGACGGCCGAATCGAGCGAGCGGCGGTTTCGGCAGCCATGCGCAAGCTCGGCTATCAGGTCAACGAAACAAACCCCTGGGACGCCTGACAGACCGGAAGGCGCCGGCGGAGCCGGGGATTTTTTTCCCATTCATTCCACTTCAATGTGTCTGGCGTGCCGGGACGTGATGACCATTGATGGCCGTGTGCGCACTGGTGTTTTCCTTCGATTCACGCTATAAAGATTACTTGAGCATATCCTCCAAACGATTTGTGGATCTCCTGCCGTCGGGCCGGCGCGGCGCCATCACGCTCATCGCGGCCGGCGTTGTGGTCTCGGGCCTGTTCGCGCTGCGCGGCCCGCAAGGGCTCCAGGCTCTACTCGCCAAACATCGCGAGATCCGCCGGCTGGAAGAAGACAACGCCGCTCAGATGCTGGAGAATCAGCGCCGGAAGGCGCGGATCGAACGGCTGGTGCACAATACCGCGGAGCAGGAGATGGAGATCCGTAAGCAACTCAAGCTGCTGCGGCCAGGAGAGACCACGTTCATTCTGCCGGATAAACCCGGACAGGTTGCACCAGGACAAGACGCATCCGGAAAACCGGCGCCTTCCGGTGAAACCCAATCCAACGCTCGGCCATAACCGGTTTCTGCCGCATCACCACACCCGGCAGGCCGGACCCTTCACCATCGGCTGCCCCACCGAACAGGCGAACGCCTTCTGGAATTCCGGCATGTTGGCCACCACGCCGTTCACACGGTACTTGCCGGGCGAGTGAGGGTCGGTCTGCGCCCGCAGGCGCGCGAGCTCCGGCGTGCGGCTCTCGCACCACACCTGGCCGAACCCCAGGAAGAACCTCTGCGCGGCTGTGAAGCCGTCCCGTGGAGCGGGCTGCTGCGCGCCCAGTTTGTTCATCAGCGCCATGTAGGCGATACGGACCCCTCCGTTGTCCGCCGTATTTTCACCCAGCGTCAGCTTGCCGTTCAATTTCACGTCGTCCACGGCGGTGTAGCCCGCGTATTGTTGCACCAGGCAATCGGCGCGCTGCTCGAACGCCTTGGCGTCTTCCGCCGTCCACCAGTCCCGCAGGTTTCCCGCAGCGTCGAATCGCCGGCCTTCGTCGTCGAAACCGTGCGTCAATTCGTGGCCGATCACCGCGCCGATGCCCCCGTAGTTCACGGCATCGTCCATCTGGTTGTCCCAGAACGGCGGCTGCAAGATTCCGGCTGGAAAATTGATGCCATTCTGCTGCGGCTCATAGTAGGCATTCACGGTGGGCTGGCTCATCACCCACTCCTTCTTGTCCACCGGTTTGCCGATCTTGGCGAGTTGCCGCCGCATTTCATAGCGTGAGGCGCGTTCGGTGTTTCTGAACGCGTCACCGCGTACGATTCTCACGGTTCCGTAGGCCTGCCAGTTCTCCGTCGTGCCGATCTTGTTGAGAATGGCTGCGAGCTTGCCGAATGCCTGGTCCTTTGTGGCGCCGGTCATCCAGTCCAGCGATTGCAAGTCCGCGGCCATGGCTTTCTCGATGTCTTCCACCATCTCCTTGGTGCGCCGCATTCCTTCCGCCCCCAGCGTAGCTTCGACGAACCTGCGCCCCAGGGCATCGGGCAGCATCGAATCCACCTGGTCGATGCAGCGCTTCCAACGCAGGCGCATTTCCTTTGCGCCTTGCAGCGTCTTGCCGAAGAAGTTGAAGTTCTCCTGTTCAAACTCCAGCGGCAGCACTCTTGCCGCGTCATGCAATACGTTCCAGGTCAGATAGGCCTTCAGGTCCTCCAGGCTGGCCGTGCCGATCGCGGCGTCGACCGCCTTCATGAAATCCGGGACATCCACGTTCAGTTTTGGAAAACGTGGCGCGCCGATCGATTGGAAGAATTTGTCCCACGCAAAGCCGGGCGCCAGTTTGGAGAGCTCGGCGACGGTCATCATGTGGTAGACCTTCTCCGGATCGCGGCGCGAAACCCGATCCAGGGAGCCTCGCGCAAGCTGCGTCTCGATGGCCAGCACCGCCAGAGCCTTCCGAGCGGCGTCTTCACGTTGAATCCCCGCCAACTCGAACATTTTTCCGACGTGCGCGGCATACTGGTCGCGCAACTGTATCGATCTTTCGTCCGTCTTCAGATAGTAGTCACGGTCGGGAAGCTGAATGCCTCCCTGATCCAAGTCCGCAATTACTTGCGTCGAGTTCTTCGAATCCGGCGCGGAGCCAAAA
>CAMAUG010000140.1 GCA_945861255.1 Candidatus Sulfopaludibacter sp. SbA3 | reverse complement strand
CAGGACTTTGGTTTCGGCAAGAGCGCCTCCGGCAAGCGCCACGATCATCGAAAACGCGAACGCGGACCGGGAAAACGCGAACGCGGACCGGGAAAACGCGAATGCGGACCTGCGGGCAAAAGGCTTCATGGCGAAAGTCATGGTTCGTCCTCTACAGCACCTTTGCCTGCCGCATCACGGCTTCGGCCTTCTGGCGGATCTCGCGAGCCACTTCGTATGGATCGCCTTGCTGGAACTTCGGCAGGAAGAGCTCCACGGAAAGCGGCCCCGCATAGCCTTTCTCCGAGAGCTTGCGCAGGATTCGTTTCAGCGGGGTCACGCCATCGCCGGGGATGAATCGGGTGGCGTTGGTGAGCAGCTCGCGCGGCATGTCGGGCACGTCCTGGAAGTGCACGTGCCCAATCTCGCCGGGCCGGATCTCCTCCATATCCTCGAACTTGTTGTTGCCAGACCAAAAGTGATAGCAGTCGAACAGGATCCCGATGTTCGGATGCGCCGCTTCACGCATCGTTTTCGACAGCGTGGAAAACGTGGAGATGAACGTGGACGCGCGGATGAACTCCACCATGGCAAACATGTTGAACTGTTTCGCCGTCTCCGCCACCTCCCGCAAGTTGGGGACAGCGGCCTTGTAATCGTCGGTGGTAAATTTCTGCGTGGTGCCGGTGGTCGTATAGGTGCGCTTGGCCCCTAACGTCGCGAACATTTCGCAGCGCCGCTTCAGATTGTCGAGAGCCGCCGCGCGCGCGGGATTGGGTTCCACCAGGCCGTTCACTCCGCACGCGGACGAGACTACTGTCAAACCGTTGTCAGTGAGCACGCTGCGCGCGGCACTCAGTGAATCGGTCTTCAGGAAATCGTCCAGCGGAGCCACGGCGATCTCCACATTCTTGATCCCCGCGCGCGCCCAGCCTTCGAGCGACTTGCGATAACCCGCCGCGGCGGACGTATTCTGATGAATCGCAAGCGTCATCTTGCCCCCGGCGGCGAAGGCAGCGCGCGCGGCAGCGCCGGCGGCTAAGGTGGAGCAAAGCATCGAGCGTCTCGAGAGCATGAAATCCACTATACGCCTGGATCTGGATGCGGCGCATCCCTCAAACCTTAACATGGCCGTCCCGCCGCGCGAAATTGCTAACTCTTCCCGTCCGCTGGCAGCAATACAAATGCCTCGCCACGTGAAGTCCGGACGACACGGAAATCCCGTTCGTCCACGGTCAAAATCCGTCTCAGGCCGAGGCGTTCGGCGGTCACAATCACGGAGGCGTCGGCTAAACCGAGATCCAGGTCGCGATACCGTTCCAAGAGGTTGCGGCAAGAGGTTGCATCGTGCACGGTAAAGGGTGCGAGCGTAAACACCCCCCGCTCGATTCCTTCGAGAAAGCGCTGCTCGGCCGCGGCCCCCAGCCGTACACGCAGCAGATAATCGAGTTCCCCTAGTATCGCCATCGGTATGACGATGGCCCCCTTCTCGGCGGCCAGGGCGTCGCGCACCGCCCGATGGGCCCGCTCGCGCCGGTCGTAGAGCGCGTAGAGCGCTCCAGAATCAGCGACCAGCGCCACGCGACCTCCGGCGGCGGAACTTACCTTCGGAGGCGGCTTGTTTCAGGAGCTCCTTCGCGCCCGTCGCGGTATCGGTGCGGCCGCTATCGAATTCACCGAGACCGGGGATCGCCGGGCGCTTCCGGCGCCGGGTGTATTCGGTGAGAGCATCCCGGATGATCTCCGCCTGCGAACGTCCTTCGCGCGTGGCCAGCTCACGCACGGTCACCGCGAGATCGGATTGGAGGTACACGGTGGTTTTAGTCATGCTATATATGGTACCATATATCACCACCAGCGGTTCCCGCGAGGCTAAGCTTGAAACGCAAGCTCGCGAAAACAATTATGCTGCTTTGCGATGAATTCATTCCCGAACTCGGAATGAGCACGGAACGCCTTGATGTGTGATTCGGCATTGTAACTTGCCGCGATTTGACACGCCTCTCCGCACTATGTTGTGATGCCCCTCGGTGTCATCAACTCAAAACGTAGCCACGCGGCGGAAGCCAACCCCTCTCGATAAGAATCAGATTCGCGGATTTTGGGCCGCGTGGGCGGGGTGGGCATTGGATGGGATGGACTCCTTCATCTATGCGCTGGTGCTGGTGCCGGCCATGCGGGAGTTGTTGCCCCGCTCCGGGATGGAAGCCAGCACGGCCAACATCGGCTACTACGGCGGGCTTTTGTTCGCGCTGTTTCTGGTCGGCTGGGGCCTGTCGATGGTGTGGGGGCCGATCGGCGACCGTGTGGGCCGCATCCGCGCGTTGATGCTGACCATTCTGTGCTACTCCATCTTCACCTTCACCGGAGCGCTGGCGACCAGCATCTGGCAGTTGGCGATTTTCCGTCTGCTGGCGGGCGTTGGAATCGGCGGCGAGTGGACCTTGGGCGGCACGTTTGTGGCGGAGGAGTGGCCGGAGGACCGGCGCAAGATGGGCGCGGGCCTGTTGCAGACGGGCTTCTATTTCGGCTTCCTGCTGGCCGCGGCGTTGAACGCGACCGTGGGCGCCACGTATGGATGGCGCGCGATGTTCGCCATTGGAGGTCTGCCGGCATTCCTGGTTGTATTCATTCAATACGGCGTGAAGGAACCTAAGCGCTGGAAGCCTAGCGAATCGATCGTCAGCGCCTGGGCCAGAATTTTCTCGCCGGAATACCGGCGCCGTACGATTCTCAATTCCCTTTACCTGCTGATCTCCATCACGGGACTGTGGGCCAGTACGGTGTACGTGCCGTCCGGCGCCACGTTCCTGGCGGTGAAAGCCGGACAGACAGCGGCACAGGCGGCGCGGACGTCTTCGCTGGCAACCGTGATCGTCGCCGTGGGAACCATCCTGGGATGCGCGGCGCTGCCTCTGCTGGCGGAACGTTTTGGACGCCGCAAAACTCTGGGGATGTATTTCGGGATGATGTTCCTCACCGTGTCGATCGGCTTCGGCTACACGTTTTATCTGGAGCATGACGCCTTGTTCTGGTTCATGCTGGTACTGTTTTTCCAGGGGGTGGCAGGCGGAAACTTCGCGATGTACTCATTGTGGTTGCCGGAACAATACCGCTCCGAATGCCGGGCCAGCGCGTTTGGCTTCGCAACCTCCGCCGGTAGATTCGTGGGCGCGGGCATTACCTTCCTGGTGGGGGCCGGAGTCTCCAGCATGGGCACCATTGGTATTCCTGTGGCGATGACCTCCATCGCCTTTTTGATCGGGCTGGCCCTGCTACCCTTGGGAGTAGAAACCAAAGGTCACCGGCTTCCGGAATAAATCATGGATCAATTTACGCGACGTGAATTCGGCGGAATCGCGCTGGCGTCTGGTATGGGCGCGCAGGCGCTACGGGGAGCGACCGGCGGCATCGACCAGGCGCTTCGTTCGGGAATAGCCCGCCGCAAGATTCCCTGCGCGGTGGGGATGGTGGCGACGAAGGACAAGATCACCTACCAGGGCGCGTTCGGCACGCGCGACGCGGTGTCAGGAATACCGGTGAAGGGGGACTCAATCTTCTTGATCGCGTCCATGACCAAGGCCATCACCTCGGCGGCTGCCCTTCAGTTAATGGAACAGGGCAAGGTCAAACTCGAAGAACCGCTCTCGAAGTTTCTGCCGGATCTCGGGAAGGCGCAGGTTTTCGAAGGCGTGGACGAAAGCGGAAAGCCAAAGCTCCGGCCTGTCCGGACGCCCGTAACGCTGAAGCATTTGCTGACACATACGTCCGGATTGGCTTACGACACGTGGAGCGGGGACATGCAGACGTACGAGAAGGCGGGCGGCACGGCTCCCAGCGGCGTTGCGCCGCTAGCCCCACTGGTCTTCGAACCGGGTACGCGATGGCAGTACGGCTACAGCACCGATTGGGCGGGCAAACTGGTGGAAACCCTGAGCGGCATGACGCTCGAGCAGTACTTCCAGCAGAATCTCTTGGAGCCGCTGGGCATGAAAGATACGTCCTTCATTCTCCCCGAGGCGAAGTTCGAGCGGTTGGTGACCCTCTATGATCGTCAACCGGACGGCACCCTCAAGCCGCGTGAACGCGCGATGCCTGTGGCGCCAGTTGCCTTTAGCGGCGGAGGCGGATTGTTTTCCACCGCGGGCGATTATGTGCGCTTCGCGCAAATGATTCTGCGGCGCGGCCGCGGCGCGGACGGGAAGCAAATCCTGCAAGCGGCGACCATCGACAAGATGACCGCCAATCAGATCGGCGACTTGTCGGCGGGAAAACTGAAATCCTATCAACCGGCTCGCTCAAGCGATGTCGACGTGCACCCTGGCGCGCGCGATGGTTGGGGTTTGGGATTCCTTATCAACCACGCCGCCTTTGACGGCGGCCGGTCCGCCGGGAGCCTGGCGTGGGCCGGGATCAACAACACGTTTTATTGGATCGACCCCAAGCGCGATTTGTGTGCCGTGCTGATGATGCAGTTCCTCCCGTTCGTCGATCGCGAGGCGGTAGGATTGTTGAGTGATTTTGAAAAAGCAGTGTACGCAAGCTAACAGGCTGTTGAGACCGCTTGCTGACGCGCGCGGCTCGGAAAACCCGGCCACGCAAGCCCACCGAGCCGCGACCGTGAGGGAGCGGTGGGTAAATCCAACCCGCAAACTTTAGGAGAAGTGAACCGGTTTCATGAATCTTCGCCAGTGGTTTGATCTCACCTTCGCCCCCCGCGCCAATGAAGAGGCGCTCGAGTGGGCCGGAAACACTTACACCTTTGGAGAAATCGACGCCCGCAGCAATCGCACGGCGCGAGCGCTGCTGGCGCGAGGCGTCGCCAAGGGCGACCGGCTATGCGCGTATCTGGCCAATTCGATCGAAATGATCGATCTGTATCTGGCTTGCGTCAAGCTAGGCATCATTTTCGTGCCCGTGAATATCCTGTATCGCGACCGGGAGATGTCGCAAATCGTGACCGACGCCGCGCCCAAGCTGGTGGTGACCGCGGACGAAGCGCAGGCGCTCTCCGCCGAAGCCGCGGAACTGCCGGGCCACAGCCTGCCGGATTCAGGCATGGACGGCGAGGACGTTGCCGCGTTGGTGTACACATCGGGCACCACCGGCGTTTCCAAAGGCGCAATGCTGACGCATAACAACTTTGCCGTGAACGCGGCGAATTTGATCGCAAGTTGGAAGATTAAAGCAGAAGACCGCTTCCTGCTTGCTCCGCCGCTGTTTCACGTGCATGCGCTCGGCAACGGACTCCATTGCTGGCTGTTTTCCGGATGCCGGATGCGGCTTCTGGAGCGTTTCGACCACACTACGGCGCTTGGGCATTTTCAGGATTTCCAGCCGACCCTGTTCTTCGGCGTGCCCGCTATGTATGTGCGGCTGCTGGACACTCCGGGGGATCAGGCGAGAGCGATCGGCCGGCGCATGCGGCTGTTCGTGTGCGGCTCCGCGCCGCTGCCGGCGCAGACGCTGGAAGATTTCCGCGCCGTGTTTGGACACACGATCCTGGAGCGTTATGGAATGACGGAAACGCTCATGAACGTATCGAATCCCTACGACGGTGAACGGAGGCCGGGCAGCGTGGGGTTGCCGCTGCCGGGCGTCGTCGTCAAGATCGTGAAAGCGGATGCAACCGAAGCCGCCGTGGATGAGACGGGCGAGTTGTGGCTGAAGGGCCCCAACGTCTTCCCGGGTTATTGGCAGCGCGAAGATGCCACAAAGGCCGCGTTCGTGGACGGCTGGTTTAAGACAGGCGACATCGGCTCGCGCTCGGCTGACGGCTATTTCACGCTGAGCGGGCGCAAGAGCGATCTCATCATATCTGGCGGTTTCAATATCTACCCGCGCGAAATCGAAGAATTCCTGATGGAGCAGCCCGAAATCGCCGAAGCGGCAGTGGTAGCCGAACAGGACCGCGTGCGGGGCGAGGTGCCCGTGGCCTACATCGTGTGGCGTGACGGCGCGGGCGATGCCGGCGCGATGGAAGCGCGCTGCCGGGAGAAGCTTGCGTCGTTCAAGATCCCCCGCCGCTTTGAGGCAATCGAAAAACTGCCGCGCAACGCGCTGGGTAAAGTGCAAAAGCACCTGCTATGCCGCGCATCCTGATGGTGACGGCGGAAGCCGCGCCCTTCGCGAAAACCGGTGGTCTCGCCGATGTGCTGGGAGCGCTGCCTCCGGCGCTTGCACGGTTAGGCGAGGAAGTGGGCGTGGTGATGCCACGTTACGACGTCGCAAGCATCCCGGAGTCCCAGCGCGTGTGGCATGCAATGCCGCTGGTGGTGGGTCCGAACCGCTACACGGCCGCCATCGATCAGGTGACGGTGGGCGGCGCGCGCTACTGGTTTGTCGATTGCCCCCCGCTCTACAATCGCGGCCAGGTCTACGGCAACTTCGCCGATAACCACGTGCGGTTCGCGGCGCTCAACCTGGCGGCCATCGGCATCGCCCGCCACATGTTCCGCCCGGACGTTTTTCACGGACATGACTGGCCCGCCGGACTGCTTCCGGTGTACCTCCGCGAAAACCTACGCAACGATCCAACGTTTTTTGGCGCCAAGTGCGTCACCACCATTCACAACCTGGGTTACCAGGGAAACTTTCCGGCGAGCTGCATCAGCGACACCGGTTTGAATCGTGCGCTGTTTCATTCCGAAGGCCTGGAATTCTGGGGACGGCTCAGTTTCATGAAAGCGGGCATTGTATGGTCGGACGCCATTACAACGGTAAGCCCCACCTACGCGCGCGAGATTCAGACTCAGGAATACGGCTTCAGCATGGACGGCTTGCTCCGCGCGCGCTCCTCAAGAGTCCACGGAATCCTGAACGGCGCTGACTACGGCGAATGGAATCCGGAGACCGATGCTTTTGCGGCGCACCACTTCTCATCCAAGAATCTCGCTGGCAAACGAGCCGCCAAGAAGGCGTTGCTGGCCGAGGTGGGGTTGCCTGCCAATCCCGACCGGCCCCTGCTCGCCGTGATTTCCCGCTTCGCCGAGCAGAAGGGATTGGATCTGATCGCCGCGATCGTCAAGGATCTGTTGGAGGAAGACACCGCCGTGGTGATCCTGGGCGAGGGTGACGCTCAGTTCGAAGAAATGTTCCGGGAGCTGGCACGCGATTTTCCGGAGACGTTCGCTGTGCGCGTCGGCTACGATAACGGACTGGCGCACAGGATCGAGGCCGGCGCCGACCTGTTCTTGATGCCCAGCCGGTATGAGCCGTGCGGCTTGAGCCAGATCTACAGCCTGCGCTACGGGACCGTGCCTATCGTGCGCGCCACGGGGGGCCTGGAAGATACCGTGGATGAAACCACCGGCTTCAAGTTCCACGAACACACGCCGGCGGCTCTGCTCCATTCCATCCGCAAGGCGATCACGGAGTGGAAGGACCGGAAAACCTGGCTCCAGCGCATGCGGCGGGGGATGGCCAAGGATTTTTCGTGGGCCGCGTCGGCGGTGGAGTATCAGAAGTTGTATCGGAGCCTGTAGCGGCCTGCACTATCGCTGCTACTTCGGCTCGGTGGTGCCCATGTGCATCAGGTCCTTGTTGTTCTCGTTGCACACGTATTCGAAAATCTCCCAGCCTGCACGGAACGGAACCTTGAAGCTGCTGGTCCAGGGCTTGGTGTAGAATTCGGGATCTTCGATGGTGGCTTCGTAGTGGAATGTATCGAAATCCGGCCGGCGGAATTTTTCGACTACGTGCAGCTTCTCCGAAGCGGGATGCCCTACATAGTCCAGCCATGTGCGCCCGTTGAAGCCCACCGAATCCACCACCAGCGTGTCATTGCCTTCCCACCAGGCGATCGATTCGCCCAGCCACGTCGGCTGCAGCTTCGCCTCCGGCGTGTGCTTACGGCCATCCATGAAAATCACGCGGTAGGTGTGCGACGCGCCTTCATAAAGGATGACGACGCGGTCCGGCAATTGAATGATCTGGAACGGATACGGCGTCCCGGTGTAGCGCGGGACCCCCGCAGGCAGGCAGTAGCCCTCTGGATCGTCCTTCGAAAGGTTGCCTCGGCGCTCTTTAAACAACGCGAGTCCGGCTGGAGTGAAGGGGACGTCGACGGCCTTGTCTACATATTTGGTATCGGACCAATCCTGCACCCAGATCGGGGCCCATACGCCCTTGCCGCCGAAATCCGTTTTGCCGTCCGCCAGACGAGGGGTGGGTTTAGGCGGCTGCTTCGCCGCCGGCACCTGGGCCAGCGCGCACGCCGCCAGCAGCACGGGGGTCATCCACTGAACAACACGCGTCATTAACACACACTACCTCCTGAATCGCCGCCCGGCGCGCACCAACGCGCGGCCTACTCAGATACCGTAGCCGTGCAGCATGAATATTTTGACCTTACGGGATTTTAAGCCCTATTTCTGGGGACCGCCATCTTCGGCCGCGCCCGCGAACACTTTGCGTCCGTCGCCAAGCGTGACTTGCCGCGCGTTCGCCAGCTTTGAGCCGTCCTTGGCCAGATACCCTTCAACGGTGATGGAATCGCCCGGCTTGAACGAGTTGCGGGTCCAGCCGCGCCGCATTAGCCCGTTGGGACTGCCCAGTTCGAGTTCCCAGTTGGTCACCTTTCCGGCGTCATCTTTCACGTCCACATAGAAGCGGGCGTGCGGATTCAACCACTCCATCTTGGTCACCGTTCCTAAACTCCTGCCGGGATCTTCGCCGGGGATCAATTCGTCGCTTAAGCCATTATCTTAAACTTCGGTAACGATCCGCCAGTGTGCCGCGGCCACACATAGCTTCCAGCGCTTCATAGTTATTCTCATTTGGTACGCCCGCCAAGCACCCCACGGGCGCCTTCTGCTTACTCCAGGCAGTAGCCCCACTGCAAGCGAGTCCGCCAACCGGCGCCAACCGGCGGCGATTCCGCAACCGAGGCAGCCAGGGGTAAGGAACTGATGGGTTTGGCTCGGCTTGCAGGGTGAGAGGGGAGGATGGGGAATTCGCATCGGACGCGGAGAGGGGAAAATGAGGATGCTGGAGCCATTTGGACGTACCGCAGGCTGAAGAACAGCAGCGGTCCTTGAAAGAAGCGCAGAAAAAGGCCGTGCGCGTCTGCGAGTTCAGGGCGGCGGACTGGTGGGAAGCACGTCGGCATACTGCGATTGCCGCGCGGAAAGCAAAGTGCAAGAAGACGGAGGGAGGGGTGCTCCTAGTCATGGCTTCAATGCCCGCATTTCAAGGCGTTAGCTCTTTGAGAGACCGGGTTGTCCGATGTGCTTATCGAGCTTCTTTTTGACGTCTTTTATCATGTTTTTTTGGTACGCCCCAGCACTGAAAGTCGTTCCTCCGGAGCCGCCTTCTTCCCAGAGTTGCTTGCCGGCTTTGTCAAAGCATTGGACCTTCATTTGTCTGTCCCGCTCCA
>CAMAUG010000139.1 GCA_945861255.1 Candidatus Sulfopaludibacter sp. SbA3 | reverse complement strand
CACGATTATACAAGAACGCAGCGCTCCTATTTCAGCACGTTGCTGGCTTCGGCTTGCGCGATCAAACGCTCCGCGTCGTCCTGAAGAAGGTAGCGCCCACGCACTAGCCGCTCGGCGGCGGCGCGCACTTGCGCAACGTACTTTTCATGGGTCCCGTAGCGCTCTTCCAGCGAAAGCCGCGGGTCGCCGGACGCGAGCCGTTCGGCCTTCGTTTTGGCGAACGGAATATAGCCGCCCGCATTGGTGCGGATATGGCCTTTGTAGAAACCGTCGGCGTTGGTGTTCCAGCCAGTGTACGTGCCTAACGGAACCTGATGCAAGACGCTGGCCACGCCTGCCACTTCATTCCCGTCGGCGTCCACGCGCGTGACCACGC
Source organism: Candidatus Sulfopaludibacter sp. SbA3 (assembly GCA_945861255.1). Lineage (GTDB taxonomy): Bacteria > Acidobacteriota > Terriglobia > Bryobacterales > Bryobacteraceae > Palsa-187. Next base: position 9,096 of record CAMAUG010000139.1, on the reverse strand, counting down.
TGGGCAGCACCTGGCGGATGGGGGGCGGCTGCATCGTAACCACTCCCGACAGGTCGTTGTAATGGAACCGCGGTCCGAAGTCGTATTGGTAAAGCGGGTTCAGGATGCCGTCCGGAAGTGGCGCTCCGGGAATCGCGGGGAAGCCCATAGCAACCTGCGTGGGCGCCACCAACTCCCCTCGATCCAAACGCGGATACTGGCTCGGCGGAGGCAGCGTGCCCTTCACCACCCAATCGACCAAAGTCGTCAGCAGCGCCCGCAACGTGTCGCTGGAAGGATTGGGATTCGGCGCCAACTCGCAACAGGACTGCGGCCGCGCATCCGGATCGAAGCCCCCCGGTCCCCCACCGTGACCCACTCCGGGAAAATAGTAGCGCCGGACATTCGACGGCAGGGGAATATCACGGTCGGCCCGCGTTCCCACCAGGCCAGCCGAAGCGCGGAGATTGAAAAACTCCGATGCGCCGAATGTCTCCACGATCTTCGGACAGGTTTCGGTAGCCCGGCAGCGGTCCAGCAATCCGGCCGTGGGATGGCGCCTGGCATCGTCCGTGTAATCCTCCCACCAGACGACGCCATCGCTGCCGGCTTCATACAGAGCGGCTGCTCCGCTGGGGGCCGAGAACCGGAAATTCATCCCCTGCTGGCGAACGGCGATATTGGGATTGCCGCCGTCGAAGACCTTCCTTCCAGTTTCGTCCTGGTTGAAGCCCAGATGAATAAAGCTGCGCAGGAAGTTTCCAGACTGGGAGTTGCCCTGACTCACGGTGGCGGTCATCCGCCCGCGGACAGGATTGGCGCTGCCGGTGTCGTCTTGCGTGCCGAAGCGGAGGTACGAGTTCAAGTCGCGTGTCGCGGCGAAGCCGATCCCGTGCACCTTCGGGTCCTTGGCGGTGTACACAAGCTCATAGAGGAATGCGGGATTGAACCCGCCCTTCAGGCAGAGCTTGCGCGGATCGGGCTTGCCGGGGAAAGGAGTCTGGCTGCAATCGGCGAACGCCCAATCGGCGCTGCGCAGGGGGACCACTTTGCCGTCTTCAGAAGCCCTGCGAGTCAGCATCCCCTTGGAGGAATCGAGGCTCGCCGGATCGGCTGTCCCCGCGGCGCCGCCGCGAAGAATGGGCAACGTCATGGCGCCGTCAGGCATGTTGCTGAAGCGCGCGAGCACTGGTCCGGTAATGCTAGATCCGTCAGCGTTCCGGGCGGCCGGCACGGACATGGTCTCCATACCGGGGGCTGGCTCCAGATCCGCTTGCCAACCGCTGGCCACCAGCACGTGGCCCTGTTTACGGGCATCGACGAAGAACCCGCCATTAGTCAAATTGACTCTGCCGCGGTTCGGGATGAAGTACAGCAGCACACCGCTGGCCTTGGCCAAATCCGCCGGCTTCAGAATGGTGAAGGTGGCCGAATATTCCACCATGCCGCGCGCGTTGCGCGGCGCCAATTCCAGGTCAGTGATGATCGCGTTGAGCGGGAGCCGGGGGTCGAGCTCGCCATAGGCATGGCCGGTGAGCTTCTGGTACCCATCCTGGCCGAGCGCCTCAGTCTGTTCCACCACCAGCCGCGTGATGCGGGCCTGCCCCGGGATTGCCAACCCGAGGACCGCCGCCGCTGCGAGTGCGGTCTTAAAGAATGGAAGTTGCATGGGTCGCCTCCTTCGTCCCCTCTTGCACCGGCAACAGAGGGCATGTGAGTGATGCAGCCAAGTTTACCTCAGTTGCGTCAGTTGCGTGTGATTGGCCCTGTTCCGTCGTGATCCGCGGCATCCGCTCTTCAATCTGCTGCTTCGCCGCGGCAGCAGAACGTGGAGCCCGCCACGTTCAGGCGAGTGGCACACGCTCTTTGCGGGCCATGCCCGCCCTCCTAATGGAATCCGTATGCCAGCGGATGATTGCAGAATGGATGATTGCAGAATGAATGACCGGCGCGTTAGCATTGTTCTGAGAACAACGGCCATAGCGCCGGACCTCTTACTTTCTCACCTTCGATTAATTAAAGGAGCATCTGGTCATGCCGTACAACATCTTACTCATGGGCGCGTCCTACGGCTCGCTCCTCGCCTCCAAAATGCTGTTTGGCGGCCACTCGATTCATCTGGTCTGCCTGCCGGCGGAGGCCGATCTGATCAACGCGGAGGGCTTTCGTGTGCGCCTGCCGGTGCGAGGGCGCACGGAGCCGGTGGTGCTCGACTCGCGCAAGCTGCCCGGCAAGGTGACTGCCGGACCGGCGGCCGGCGTCAATCCCAAGGACTATGACCTGGTCGGCCTGTGCATGCAGGAACCGCAATATCGCGCGCCGGGCGTGCGTGAATTGCTTGACGCGGTGGCGAAGTCGCGCGTACCCTGCATGTCGATCATGAACATGCCGCCGCTGCCTTACATGAGGCGCATCCCCGGCCTGGACTACGACGCGCTGAAACCCGCCTACACCGATCCGACCGTCTGGGAGAACTTCGATCCCCATTGCATTACGCTCAACAGTCCGGATCCGCAGGCGATCCGCCCGCCGGACGAGCAAGTCAACGTGCTGATGGTGACGCTGCCGACCAACTTCAAAGTCGCGAAGTTCGACGACGAAAAATCCACCGCGATTCTTCGCCAGCTCGAAAAAGACATCGAAGGCGCCCGCTTCGACACGCCGGAAGGCAAGATCGAGTTACCGGTGAAGCTGAAAGTGTACGATTCCATATTCGTGCCGCTGGCAAAATGGGCGATGCTGCTCTCCGGCAACTATCGCTGCATCACCAAAGATGGCATGCGCACCGCTCAGGAAGCGGTGCACAGCGACATCGAGACCTCGCGTTCAGTCTATAATTTTGTCAGCGATCTGTGCGTGAAGCTCGGCGCCAACCCTAACGACCTGGTGCCGTTTGAGAAATACGCCGCCGCCGCGCAGTCGCTTGTGCGTCCGGCTTCGGCAGCGCGCGCGCTCACCAACGGAGCGCTGAATATCGAGCGGGCCGATAAGCTGGTGCAATTGATCGCCAAGCAGAAGGGCTTAAGTCACCCGGTGATCGACGAAATTGTGGCGCTGGTTGACTCGCGGCTCGAGGCCAATCGCAAAAAGGCGGCGTAACGCACGTCTGAGAGTTCCCTACCCCGCGCGCCACTTCGGCGATTTGCCGGCCACACGGCCAAGCGAATGGCGATGTTGGGTAGGATATGGCTAGGTGCCGAGCGAAGCTACTAACGAGCAAACGAAGCAAGAGTGGCGGGATCTGGGATTCTTCTACGAGCGAGACGACGAAGCCCAGATCTGGAAGTTTGTCGGGTCTAAAGCGGGCCTGCTGTCGTTTGCGAAGGCGCTTCGCTCCTATGCCAGCGCCACAGAGAGTAATGATTCTCCGGGCGAGCACCAGCACTACGGCCCGTATTGGTATCTGACCGTCACCACCTGGACAGAAGCAGAGATTGTTAACCGTGGCATTTGCGGCCCACTCGACGATTTAGCGCGGTTGGCTGGGATTATTGAAGCAAAGGTCGCCGCGACTCAGCCAGGATCATCCATCTCAATCGGAGACGAATTTGCGACGCGCAGTTCCTATGCACTCATCCTGGAAGTAATGGAAGACGGATTCGACCCCTCCACTGCCGATCCAGAATTGACTGGCGCAAGCAGTTCTTCGATAAAAGCAAACGAATGGATTTGACCACGGAGAGGGTACACGGTCCGAGCGGTTGGATTCCGTATTTAGGACTCAAGGCTTTTGGGCAAAGCATCAATCACATTAGGGAATGGAGAGCTCGTCAACCAGCAGGGGAGAGGAGTGGCCTGGAGGATTTTTACGAAGCCTTTGGACTGTGCTTCGACTGCCTCGCTTGCGGAGTAATTCCCGCCGACTTCAGTTCTCCTTCGGCCGCAGAGATCGCCGAGTATTCCGGGAAACTGCCCGACCTCCTGCCCAAATATGAACAGTGCCCTACCTGTTGTGGCACCGGAAAGGCTCCACGAACGCGGTGGAAGTTTACGTGGGAACCCGGAGTAGTGGCCGATGAGCCACTTCAGCAGTAAGCCGACTTCTCGTCACAGTGGTTGAAGGGAAACCGCCATCCTTGCCGGAACTATCGCGTCTGCCATCTCACCGGCTTCGGTGCCCGTTTGCAAAAAGGACTCTTGTGTGGGTTTTGCCACTTTGCCGGATAACGCCCTACCAGTGGATGTTCCAGTGGCGGGGCGATCCCCCGCGCCATCCATCATCGCGGCAGCGCAAATGCCAGGTACTCGCCGGAGTAGTTGCCGGCGCTGATGGCGATCACGATAAATTGTCTGCCGTCGACGCTGTATGTCATGGGCGTCCCGCTCTGCGGCGCGGGCATCCACACGGCGCCGGCTTCCTTGCCTGTCGCTTTGTCATAGGCACGCAGCATCGCGCCCCTGGGATGGTCCGGCGTGGTGGTCAGTTGGGGCTCGCCCGCGATCACCAGCGTCTTGGTAATCAGCGCGCCCGCGTAGCCCGCCTGGCCCGTGCGCGGGATTGTCAGACCCTTGAGCGCCGAATGGTTGCGGACCGCGTCCGGCGTTTCGCCATGGGCCACCTGCCATACGATGTCTCCCGTATCCAAATTGATCGCCGTGATGCGGCCATAAGGCGGCTTCACCAGCGGAAGGCCCTGAGGATTCAGCGTGCCGCCGGCCGGTGTCGCGGGCGCGCCGCTGGGTCCACCGGACGGCGGCAAAGGAGCCGGGGGCTGCGCCGCGGGCGCAATGACTTCGCCCGGACCGGCGATATATCTCACGCCGAAACGGGCGTCCGCTTCGACGTACGCTATGTCTGAAAATTCTTTGTTCGGAGGCGGAAGCAGGCCCAAGGGAAGCAGTGACGTGAAGGAAGGCAGATAGGCGATGTGCGTCTCCGGATCGTACATGCCGCCGGGCCAATTCACTCCACCCGACGACCTGAACCCACCATACGGGCCCTCCACTTTGCTTACGACCGGAGGCGTAAAGACTGGCCCCAGCTTATACTTCGAAGCGATCTGCACGGCTTCGGCGTGCAGCGCGGGCGTAAAGTCGATCAAGTTATCCAGCGTAACGCCCTGGTGATCGTAGGCCGGCGGCTTGGTGGGGAACGGCTGCGTCGGCGAGTACCATTCGCCCGGCACATCGCCCTTCTCGACGGGCCTTTCCTCAATGGGCCACACGGGCTGGCCGGTGACTCTGTCGAACACATAGAGGAAGGCTTGCTTACTTGTAATCGCGACAGCCTTGATCGCTCTGCCGCCGACGGTGATATCGGTCAGGATCGGAGCGGCGGTGATATCCATGTTCCACAGCGAATGGTGTACCAATTGGAAATGCCATTTGCGCCGCCCGGTCTTTAGATCCACGCACACCAGCGTGTCGCCGAACAAGTTGTTTCCCGGCCGGGAGCCGCCGTAGAAATCCGACGAAGGCGTTTCCACGGGAAGGTAGGCCAACCCGAGGTCTTCGTCCACCGATATCTGGCTCCACACGCCGGTGTTGCCGTTCACCGCCCATGACTCATTCAACCAGGTATCGTTGCCGAATTCCCCCGGCCGTGGAATGGTGTTGAACTGCCACAGCTTCCTCCCGGTATGCACGTCGAAGGCGAGGACCATGCCTTTGGTGTTGTTACTCGTTTTGGAAGTCCTGCCCTCGCGGAACGCGGAGCCCACCAGAACCACGCCGCTCTTGGTCACGGCAGGGGTGGCGTGCAGGCCGATCTCACCATTGATGGGATCGATCTTCTGGTTGACCCCGTACACCGCATACTGTTTCAAATCCACCAGGCCGTTCCTTCCAAATGCCTTGATGAGGGAGCCGGTCCCGGCGTCCAGGGCAACCAACTGATAGCCGGGGGTCACGTAGAGGATACGGTCGTCGCCCTTGCCGTCAGACCAGTAGGACAGCCCCCGTCCCGACAACTGACGGGGAGCGGCTTCGCCACGTTTGCCTTCACGCTCACTATGCGCCCACATCAATTCGCCGGTGGCCGCATCCAGCGCCACCACCGCGCGCCGCGTGCCGGCGGTTGCGTACAGCACACCCTTGATCATCAGCGGCGTGCCTTCCAACTTGTACTCCGGGCGGGGGCCCAGGTTATCGGCTTTGAAACGCCAGGCAACCTGCAGTCTGCTGAAATTGGATGCGTCGATTTGATCCAGCGGGGAGTAGTGATGGTTGCGCAGATCGCCCCCGTAGGATGGCCACTCACCACCCTTGACGCCAACCGACTGGGCGTGAACTCCGGCCGTCGCCCAGCTCAGCCCCATTATTAGTACCGCTAGTGGTTTCAAGACCGGCCTGCGTGTTGCTTTCGACATGGTGCACTTCTCTTCCGGGCCGTATTCGGCCAACTCACGCGTTCCTACTTTTTGCCCTTCGCCGGCGGCGGGATCACTTTCAGGTCCGCCATGGATTCCGCTTCGCTCTTGGTGGGCACGATCTTGTCTGGGTCGATCCGCACCATCATATACGTGATGTGATCGGGAATTTCGGTGAACAGGTGGCCCGTCCCGGCCGGAATCACGATCATGTCGCCGGGCTTGAGATGCGTCACCAGCGGCTGCCGGATGGCATCGGAATTATATCCGGGACCGTTTTGCAGCCGCACGGTCTTCTCGTCAGCTGGCCGTTTCACTGGATTCACCAAATCCGGACCCGTCCACAGCGTCGCTTCACCCTCGATCACGTGGTAGACCTCGCTGACCTGCTCATGCTCGGCGACCGCCCCTTTCCGGTTGGGATCTGGAAGGAGCTTGCCGCGCCTGACCATGCCGATGCCGACTTGGACCTTGCCGATATCCACGGAGCGCACCTGCTGGTCGGTGATCTGGTACTTGATGGCCTTCTCCGTATAGGCTTGGAGCTCCGAAACCGGAATATAGGTGGCCGGACAACGGCGGCAAGTCGGATTCGGCCCGCCGCTTTGTGCAACCAGGGTCAATACCGCAAGGCCGGCTCCGATGATGATCTTGGTTGAAATTCCTTGGCTTCTTTGCATATCCGCTCCTGTTCTGAAATCGCATTCAGGGACGAAAACTATTTTCCGTCTTGGCATGGTGGCCACGAGTGATTATACATCCAACCGCCTTCATTGAAGGCGATTGTCTGCGATGCAGCGCATCGCCCATTACGTCGCGGAGGCATTAGCGGCACGCCGGGCGAAAGCGGCGGCTACAAAGCTCCGTGCACCGTGGATGGCCAACCCGATCTGCAGGGGATCTGGAGCAGTGCCACGAGCACCACGCTGGAGCGGGCGCCTATGAGCGCAAGATTGCGGAACGCAACAATTTTGACAACCTCAACGTGGACCGCAGCACCAATGTGTCGGCAATGTGTCGGCAATGTGTCGGCCTGAATCTCGCGTGCGATACAAACGCTGCATTCGATTTACGGCTTAACGTCAACTGGTTCTATCCGGAGGAGCGCGCCGGCCTCCTCGTCGGTCAGCAGATACAACAGCCCGTCCGGACCTTGCTCGACCTCGCGGATTCGCTGGCGAAGCTCGGTCAGCATTGGCTGGCGGCGGATCGGCAGTCCATTCGTCGGACTGAGGACGATGCGCTGTAGCTGAGTGCCGATCAGTCCACCTACGAAGATGTTGCCTTTCCAGGCGGGAAACCGGTTCCCGGTATAGAACGTGATAGCGGCGGTCGAGATCGAGGGAGACCAGAAGAGCCACGGCTGTTCCATGCCGCTGCCGAAGGTCTGATCCGAAGTAGGACCGGTGCCGCCGGAAAGATCGCCCGTGTATGAGCGGCCGTAGGAAATCACCGGCCAGCCGTAGTTCCTTCCGGCCTTGATGATGTTGATTTCGTCGCCGCCTTGAGGTCCATTTTCTGTCTCCCAGAGCTCGCCGGTTTCCGGATGGAAGTACAAACCCATGGCATTGCGAATACCCAGGGCATACAGCTCGGGTTTGTGCCCAGGCCGGTCAGAGAACGGATTGTCCTTGGGCGCGCTGCCGTCGTCGTTCAGCCGGAGCACCTTGCCATAGTAGCTGTTCGGCTCTTGAGCATCGGTCACGTTGGCGCTGATGGTGTCGTTCGCCGCGCGAGGAATGGGGATGCCGATCGCCATGTAGATCTTGCCATCGCGCCCGAACGCGATCTTCGCCGCCGATGGCCCGGAGACGACCGTGTCGGTGGAGAAGATATCGCGGACATCGCTGAGCGCATAACCTCCGTCGTAGCGGGCGCGCGCCAGAGTTGCTCTGGCGTTCGTCGTTCCAGCGACAGGCTTGTAATACGTGAAGTAAATCCAGTGGTTTTCCGCGAAACGGGGATGCAGTGCGAGATCGTTCATACCCCTTTGCCGAGTGTTAAGCACGTCAGGTATTCCGGCGATTGGCTGGGGATCCAGCTTACCGTCGCGCACGATCCGCAGCCGGCCCGCTCGCTCGGTGACCAGGATGCTGCCGTCCGGAAGGAAGGCAAGAGCGTATGGGTAGCTGAATCCCCGTAGAGGGACGACCCGGAATTTTGGCCCAGTTATCTTGATGCCGCCGGATCCACGAGTACTGCTGTCAAAAATCAGGGGCCCTTCCAGGGGTTGGGGCTCGCCGGCAACTTCTTGCTGTGGAGCAGGTGCGGCGCTCGTTTGAAGGATCCCCATCGCCAAAGCCAGGAGAGTGAGGAAGCGCACCGAAAATCTATAAGCCATAAACGTCCTTCCTAAACAGCAGGTTCCCGTCGCAAGGCCAGACCGGGCCTGCGCGAGAAGTAGAGAGGCCGCGCCGAACCACGTGCCGCGCCGGACCCTGTACCGCGCCGGGCAGAGACACGCGTGCGCCGAAGGACTTCACTCCGGCCTCCTTGCGAATCCAATCCTAGCGAGTGTGGCTCCATACGGCTCCCATCGCGACATTGGTCCTTGAACTTCGCTATATTGTCAGCCGGTCTCAGGTCTTTGGGAGATGGCTGGACCAGCGTCCAGCGCAAGTATACTCTACGTAACGACCGGGCTGGGATGCCGATTCAAGTTGGGTGTGCGACCCACAAGGTGTGATCCGGCAGTTTTCTTTTTTTGCAGGTATAATCCTAACGTATACATACGTTAGGATAGGAGGCGCCCATTGCCTGAGTCCCTTGCCGCCCTCGAACAAAAACGCTCCAGCATTCTCATGCAGAT
>CAMAUG010000138.1 GCA_945861255.1 Candidatus Sulfopaludibacter sp. SbA3 | reverse complement strand
GGACGTGCAGCCGTTCGTGCTGACCACCGCCGATCTCCCCAAGTACCGCGTCCACTACCTGGGCCCGCAAAAAGTCGATGAAATCGGCACGTTCGTGTTTGCCGTGAAACCCAAGACGCCCATGGCGGCGGGACAGCGGTATTTCGCCGGCTTGGTGTGGGTGGACGATCGCGACCTGCAGATCGTGAAATCCTACGGGCGCGGCGTGGGATTGACAAAAAAGAATTCCGACAGCCGCTACCCGAAGTTCGAGACATTCCGAGAGCAGATCGACGGAAAGTTTTGGTTCCCCACGTATACGATCGCGAACGACACGCTGCGGTTTGACAGCGGCCAGGATGTGCGCATCCGCCAAACCATTCGCTACGAAGATTACAAGCAGTTCGGATCGGAAACCAAGATCATCTTCGGCGACGAGGTTAAGGATGATGCGAAGCCGGGCCAACCGCCTATTAACCAGCAAAAGAAATAGTGTGAGTGAGGCAGTCCGCGCCGGGCGCCGCGCTGGGATGGCCCGCACGCGCTGTCATCCGTCCGTAGGATTCCCGCAGGCAACAAGACCCTCACCGAGCCCCCATGCGTCCGCATGCGGTGCGCACCGGCCAAGTGCTCAAGTGCGGCCACTGCATGCTGACGCACTACGCTAGGAAGAGTGAAGCACCCGACGTTACGGACGGAAATACGGACGCCTCAAGGCGCACTTTCCCCCTCCACGCCTCGACCAGCGCGGACGTCTTAAGATAGTGATATGAGTACTCAACGCCGCCGCCGTGGATTTTCCCTGATCGAACTGCTGATCGTGATCGCCATCATTTTGGTGATCGCCGCCATCGCCGTGCCGCAGATGAACAAGCAATTGATGTCGGCGCACGAGATGGCCGCCATTCGCCAGATTCAGACACTGCACCAGGCCGAATTACAGTACAACTCGCAGTTCGGAAAATATGCCGCGACGCTTGCCGAATTGGGCCCGCCGGCGAGTGGCGCGGCAGGGCCCGCGGCTGCGGACCTGATTCCTAAGGTGCTGGCGGAGGGCAAAAACAGCGGCTATATCTTTTCCGTGCAGGCCTCTCCCACAGGCTATGGCATCACGGCGGTTCCGGAGAACTTCGGCAGTTCCGGAAGGCGCACGTTTTTCTCGGATCAGACGCTGGTGGTGCGCAACAATTGGACTCAGGAACCGGCCAACGTCAATAGCGAGACGATCAAGTAGGCAGGCGCCGCGGGCGGTGTCACCGCCTCAACTGGCCTGAGCCCAGCGTGAGGCTTGCGTGAGCGCGGCTGCCCGTTGACGCAGAAACTCGGCGTCCTCGACCAGCTTCATTTGGCCCATGAGTTCGGCCCGATACTCAAGATTCCGAATCAGTTCCGGCGTGTGTTCGTCTTGAACCGACTCCCACACTTTACCGGCGTTGGCCAATTCCGCGAGCGCGTTTTGATAGTGCCCGCATCTCTCTTCAACGAATCCCAGCGTCTCATGCGCCATGGCCAGCCGCGCGCCCTTGGTCCGTTTGAACGTGCCGATCGCTTCCATCAATAGCTCCCGCGCCCGCGACAACTGATTCCATTTGACGTACAGCGCCGCGAGAGCGGACTGCGCTTCCGCGATGTCATCCATGCTCACGCCGATAGTGCGCAGCTTCAATCCCAGGATACGCTCGTGTAAAGCGGACGCCGCGTCCAGATCGCCGATGGCTTCGTACGATCCGGTCAGCAGATTCAAGTCGTGCACGGCTTCTTGAGAATCCAAGCCGAGCTCGCGTTCATGCACACGGATCGCCTTTTGCAGGTATTTCTGCGCCTTGGCATGCTGGCCCAGAAAGCGGCAGGCGTCGCCCAATTCAGTCCAATGCCCAGCCGTTTCCGAATGCTCCGGACCCAAGGTCTTTTCGCACAGGGCCGCGGCTTCCTCGAGTGCGTCCACTGCGTCACTTACGCGGCCGCTCTGGCGCCTTGCCAACCCCAGGCGCTGTAGCCGGCGAACTCGAAGCAGCGGATCCGGCTTGGCCAGCGTCCGCTCCACCTGATTCGCCTCGACCGCTACCTGTTCAAGAGCTTCAGACTTCCCCGCGTCCGCCAGTACAGTCCCCAATATGTCGAGACACTCTAGTTGGGCCTGACGGTCCTGTGTGCGGTAGGCGAGTTCCAAGGCCTCGCGGACAATGCCTTCAGCCACGGAGAGTTTGACCAGTTGATCGCCGGACTGGAACTGCCGGCGTTGGGCTTCAGCAAGTTCCAATCTCAGTTCAATGCGCCGTTTCGCGGGCTGTCTGCGCTTTTCGCCCTCGACAATGGCTTTCGCCAGGCGGATCTCCGCTTGCACGAAGTTGCCGTCTTCCAACAGACGTTCGCCCTCAATCTGATCGTCACTACGTTCCGTCACCCACATCGAAAGGCGCTCAGTGGCATCCGACGACCAACGCCAAGCTAAGTTCGTCAACATATACCATTCCTCCGACAATCGGTACTCCATCGGTAGGATAGGGCGAGAACTTTAGTCCTCCTGGACCAGGTACCGGTACCAAGAGCACTAATAGGGTAAGGCGTAAGAGACTGAAAACACATGCCAGGAGCAGCTCTGTGCGACAGCCAACGCCCCCTGGGCCCGGCCAACCGCCTGGCTGTGACGCTTGTTAGAATGGTTGGCATGATGAGACTGGGAACTCTATTTCTGGCTTTGGTGGGTAGCGTCGGCAGCTTGCCCCCCTTATTGGCACACCACTCTTTTTCCGCCGAATTCGACGGCGACAAACCGATCAAGGTAACCGGCACCGTGACCCGCGTGGAATGGCAAAACCCGCATATCTGGTTCTACGTCGACGTCAAGAATGCTGACGGAAGCACGACCAATTGGGCCTTTTCAGGCGGCGCTCCGGGACAGTTGATGCGGCGGGGCGTGACCAAGAACGTCCTGAAAATCGGCTCCTCGTTAATGGTGGACGGCTTCCTGGCCAAAGATGGGTCCCACAACGCGTTCGGAAGCCGGGTGACGTTCCCGGACGGTAAGAGCGTATTCACCGCGGGCGCCGAAGATCGCGGGAAACAATAGCGAATTTCATCTCAAGGATCAAGCCATGAAAACTAGGACTCACACCATTTGCGTTGTCCGGTACGCCGGCATTTGTGTGGCGCTGGCATGCGCGGCGGCTCTTCAGGCACAGTCGCCGGCCGGCGCTGCCATTCCGGGCATCGCGCGAACCGCCGCCGGCAAGCCGGATTTCAGCGGTACCTACGAGTGGCCGAAGTATCTGCAGGGGGCTGAGCGCGGACGCTCATCGGCGACTACATTCGACCGCAAGAACTTCGCCCGGCTCAAGCCTGGCGGTGAGCCATTTCTGGAGCCGCGCACGGGAGTGCCCCGCCACGACGAACCGCGCGACTTCTGCATGCCCGCCGGATTCCCGGCTGGTATGTTGTCCGCCAACGCCATGCAGTTCTTTCAAACCAAGGACTACCTGGTGATCGTGCACGAATTCCAGCGTATGACGCGCATCATTCCTCTGGATGGCCGCCCCCATCGCGAAGGACTGGAACCGATGTTCTACGGCGATTCCGTGGGTCACTGGGAAGGCGACACCTTGGTCATTGAAACGAAAAACTTCAAACGGTGGGCGCTGGACGACTATTTCTACACCGACCCGAAGGAATTCCGCTCGCACAGCGACGAATTGCGCACCGTCGAGCGCATCCGATGGAAAAATAACGACACAATGTCCTACGCGCTGACCGTTGACGATCCGAAAATCTTCGCCGCGCAATGGTCGCAGGAATTTGAAATCAAAGCCCGGCCGGATTGGGACAAGACCGGGTTATTCGAGTACATCTGCGAGGAGAACAACCGCTGTCCCGGCGGCAAGTGCGAAGGTAATTAAAGCGGGCGGCTTTCGGGTTTACTGGCCGCCCTTCAGTTGCGAATACACCATGCTGACGAACCGGTCCGCGCTGGTCGTCGCGCCCACCGGCAACAGTCCCCCTGGAACCTTCGCGTCATAGGGAGCCGTCACCTTGGCGGCCAGAACTTCCCGCTCGCTCTTGCCCTCGCGGATCAACTGCTGAACCTTAGCCTGTACGCCCAGAATCATGTCACGGTAGGGAACGATGTCGGTTCGATTGATGATGGTGCCATGGCCGGGGATGAGCCTGGTATTCGGACCGGCCAGCTTGATCATCGCATCGAGGGCCTCCAGCGCGCCCTTTAACGTGCCGCCGTTGTTGGCGTCGATGTAGGGATATCCGTAATTCCGGTAAAAGTCGCCGATCATGATCACGTCCGCATTCACGAACCGGACCATGGTATCGCCGCCGGTATGGGCCGCTCGAACGGGAATCAAGTCGACGATTTCCCCGTTCAGGCGAAACTTCACCGGATCTCCCATCCCGTAGGTCACCACCGGGAGCCGGGCGGGATCCATGGCGGGAGGCGGATTGCCGCTAGCGGACGGCGGCGGCTGACGCAACATTTCTTCGCGCAGTTCTTCCCGCGCAAACAACACCGCGCCCAACTTGACCAGGTTTGCATTGCCGGCCGTGTGGTCGCCATGCACGTGGGTGTTGACCAGATAACGAATAGGCTCGGAGCTGATTTTGCGGATCGCCGCCACCACTTTGTCCGTGATTTGTGCGTACTGGGAATCTACCAGGAAGATGCCATCGGGACCGGCCAGCACGCCTATCCTTCCGCCCGCCCCGTCCGGATGGATGGGATCGGGTCCCGCCGACCCGGCCAGCATGTAGAGGTTCGGGGCGATTTTTTCGGTCAGGATTTCAATCTTCGCGTAGTCGATTGCCTGCCCTTGCACCCAGGCGCTAAGTGAAAGCGCGGCCAGAGCCGCTGCCGGAAGGGAAAGTTGCCTTGCGAGTTTCATGGGCTTGCTCCTCTGTCTTGCCGCTTCTCCGGCCTGATGGACTCCAGCAGGCAGACGGCTGTGCGTGCAATCCTCACCAATTGTCTCACCTGCTGAAGGACAACAGGGCGGAATCCGGCTCCCAGGCCACGCCGGCAGTTTGCCGCTAGAATGGACCAATGATCCTCGATGTGGCGACGATGGCGGCGTTCCTGGCGGCAGGGAACGTGGTATTTCGGCACTTCGAGCAACGAACGCGGGTGTGGCGACGCGTACTGAAAGCCTTCGCCGCGCTGGCCATGACGGCTGTTATTTCGTACTACTTCGGTAGAACGGGCGTCCTGATCGCGTTCGGTATCGCCGCCCTGCCGGTGATCTACGTACATGCGATTTGGCTGCCGCGCCACGGCGTGAACGGATGGACAGGCGAACCACGGGAGAAGTATTATGCGCTGCGGGGATGGGCGCCTCCGGACCGGTGAGCGGGCAATCGCGCGAGGCGTTGCGCGCTTGCAATCTGCTGGGCCGTCATCTTGGCGGCAATGCGATCGCGTCCATCGGAGCAGAACTTTTCTGGTCATCCGCGGTAGCCCTTGATACCGCGAGGTCAAACCACATGTGGGCCTGCACACTATCCTGCGGGATACCTTCGCCGGTGAAATACAGGACGCCAACGTTGATCCGGGCCGCCGCAAGGTCCAGGGGGACGTTGCAGGCGTACTACGGCTTCTTCGGGACAAACGCCAGGAACCGTCGCGGGTTGTCGTAAAGAATGGTGTGGATAGTATCTTCCTTCACCCCAGCTCGCATTAACTTCGGCGCGAAAACCGTTTTTGTCCGCCCGTACAATGGGCCTTCCATCGTCCGGCTGCCGGTGAAGTCGGAGGAGGCGCCTCCGGACCGGTGAGCGGGCAATCACGCGCGCCCTATTTGGAGTTTTTCCGTCTCCACTCGCGCGCAAGGCGTTGCGCGCTCGCAATCTGCTGCGTCGTCATCTTGGCGGCAATGCGATTGCGTCCATCGGAGTAGAACTTTTTCTGGTCATCCGCAGTAGCCCGTGATACGGCGAGGTCAAACCACATGTAAGCCTGCACACTATCCTGCGCGATACCTTCGCCGGTGAAATACAGGACGCCAAGGTTGATCTGCGCCGCCACAAGTCCTTGTTCAGCGGCCTTGCGAAACCAGCGCACGGCTTCCGCGAGGTCCACGGGAACACCATTGCCTTCCGAGTACATCAGGCCGAGGTTGAATTGCGCGTCGGGGAGTCCAGAGTTCGCGGCCCCGCGGAACAAAGCCACGGCCTCGGTGTAATCCTGAGGGACACCCTGGCCCTTCTTGTGCATCAGTCCGAGGTTCAACTGCGCTCCGTCAAGTTCCTGGTCGGCCGCCTTGCGGTACCAATTTGCCGCTTCCGCGTAATCCTGAGCGACGCCTTGCCCCATGAAGTAAAGAACGCCGAGGTTGACCTGCGCCCCATCCAGCCCTTGATCCGCGGCCTTCCGGAACCAGCGGGCCGCCTCCGCATAGTCCTGAGGCACACCCCTACCGTCACGGTAAATGAGACCGACGTTGAACTGCGCCATTGAATCGCCATCGTCGGCTTTGACACGCAAGCTCTTCAACGAGTCTTCCATCGCCTTCAGTACGGCGTCGGAAACTTTGGCTTCCTTAAGCCGCTGGAGATCGGCATCCGCCAGGCGGAAATCCACGGCCACTCCAGCCGCGGCGATGCTGCTGATGATTTTGGCGGCGGGTACCCGCGACTGGACCATTTTGATGATTGCCTCGTTCGTCAACACCTCCGGGACGATTTGTGCGGACACAGACAGGACAACGAGGGCCAACGATACGAAGTATTTGTGCATGGGTGCCGTACGGCAACGGGTTTATGCTGCGTCAACGGAGTCTGTACATCCCATTGTTTCATGGGCGGCCATACGAGGCAAAGGCGCCTGGGTAAGCTAGGCGCCTGGGTAAGCTATAGGTCTTGGGCGGGCAGCCGCAGTCAACGCAGGCGTACTACGGCTTCTTGGGAACAAACGCCAGGAACCGTCGCGGGTTGTCGTAAAGAATGGTGTGGATAGTGTCTTCCTTCACCCCAGCTCGCTTTGGGCGCAAATACAGTTTTGGTCCGCCCGTACAATGGGCCTTCCATCGTCCGGCTGCCGGTGAAATCGGAGGAGAGCAGCAGCCGATCCGCGTACCCTGCCTCCAGGAGCAGCAACAGCATTTTCACGCGCTTCTCATCGGGCACGAAACGTTCCACGGTGTTCATCCGGTCGAAGCCCACCCAGGCGCCGCGCTTCGCAATCTGCTTGATGATCTCCGCTTCGGGATCGTCAAGGCAGCAGGTATGCCCGATGGCGATGCTGTGCGGCTTGACGCCGACGGATTCCAACAGATCAAGCTGGCGCAGGCCGGCGTCCTTGGGTACGTTGGGTCCGGTGCCGTAAGCATTGTGGGTGAAGATCGGGATGTTCGTCTTGAGATGCGCTTTGCCGACGGCCCGGAATATCTTCTTTTCCTCGTCGCTCATGGGAGCGTTCGGGTTTTCGCCGATCTCGCCGAACGCGCCATACCGGTTCTCGGTGGCTTCCTTCGCAAGCTCCGCAGCAATTTCGTCGTCGCTCTGGCGCGCGAGGCCCGCGGGATAGGTACGCTGCATGTAATAGCCGCCACTCGCCACGACGTGCATGCCCGTGCGCTGCGCGATCTGCCTGATGTCCGGCAGATTGCGGCCCATATCCGGATGACCGCCATCCACCATGCACACGATGCCGTCCCTTTGTGCCGCTTTCACCTGCTCGACGATCAGGTCGACGTTGGAAGTGACTGGCGGCAAGGGCGGGGGCGTGCCGGGAGCCGGCGGGTTCGCGGGCGGGATGTCGATGGAAAGGTGCTCATGGAATAGTGTCGCGCCCGATGCGAGGGTTTCCGGCGAGACGTCCTTGATGATGGTGCGGATGATCGCGCGTTTCGGAAACTTTATGTTCCTTGATGCGGCCGCGGGTTGCCAGGCCTCCGCCTTCCGCGCCGCGATCACGCCCGCGCCGCCGATCGCAAGCAAACCGAAAAGTTCGCGCCGGGTTGGATCGGCCATGTGCAGCAGTGTATCACCCCGAGATGCAGCCCGTGGGCATGGCGCCAGCGTGAGTGAACCGGCGACGCTAAACCGCCGGGGAGCAGCGCCAACGTCTCAGCGCCGAAGCTTGGCCCCTTGGCCTCTACCGCTTCCAGCCGAGTGCCTTCAACTGGGTTTCCAGGTATCCGAGTCCGGTCTCAAGCGTTTTGCGGTAGCGCTCATCTGTGCAGCGGCCCAGATCGTGCATTACGCGGGTACGCTGCAGCAGCAGGGCGTCACGCTTGCGCTCGCGTTCGAGTTCGTCGGGGGTGAACCGTGGTCGTGGCAGCCGGGAGAATTCCTCAGCCGGTTCCATCTGGGCTTCGACGGACTTACTTTCCCATCCGCGTGCCATATTCTCTATTGTACGCCCCGCAGGCGCTACCCGGCTTGGATCGGGCCCACTACCGGGCGGCGCTTGGAGTACCGGCTAATCCCCGGCCGCGTGCGCCGCTTCCGACGCGGAGATCTGTGTCAACACTGCCTGGGCGTCCGCCTCTGTAAATTCCCGCGTCTTGACCGAATGGTTCATGGAACAGAATTTCGGCCCGCACATGGAGCAGAAGGCGGCGTCTTTGAAGCCTTCCTCCGGCAACGTTTCGTCGTGATACGCGCGTGCGGTTTCCGGGTCCAGCGCCAGTTCGAACTGCCTGTTCCAATCGAAGGCGAAGCGCGCGCGCGAAAGCTCGTCATCGCGGTCCCGGGCTCCTGGACGGTGCCGCGCGATATCGGCGGCGTGCGCGGCGATCTTGTAGGCAATTAAACCCTGTTTTACGTCTTCGCGATTCGGCAACCCCAGGTGCTCCTTCGGAGTCACGTAGCAAAGCATGGACGCGCCGTGCCAGCCGATCATCGCCGCGCCGATAGCGGAGGTGATGTGATCGTAGCCGGGCGCGAAATCCGTGACCAGCGGCCCCAGCGTATAAAACGGGGCCTCATGGCACAACTCCAGCTCCTTATCCACTTGCATCTTTATCTGATCCATGGGGATGTGGCCAGGACCTTCAATCATCACCTGAACATCGTGTTCCCATGCGATCTTAGTCAAATCGCCCAGCGTCTTCAATTCGGCGAATTGCGCAGCGTCGCTGGCATCGGCGAGCGAGCCCGGGCGCAGGCCATCCCCCAGCGAAAAACTGACGTCGTGTTTCTGGAAGATTTTGCAGATGTCGGCGAAATACTCGTAGAGGAAATTCTGCTTGTGGTTCTTCACCATCCACTCGGCCAAGATCGCCCCGCCCCGGCTGACGATGCCCGTCACGCGCCGCGTGGTCAGCGGAATGTATTGGACCAACACGCCTGCATGGATCGTCATGTAATCGACACCCTGCTCGGCCTGTTCTTCGATGACTTCGAGCATCACGCCTATGTTCAGGTCCTCCACGCGGCGTACGCGCGCGAGAGCTTCGTAAATCGGCACCGTTCCAATGGGCACGGTCGATTCCTGGATGATCGCCTTGCGAATGCGCGGGATGTCACCGCCGGTGGAAAGATCCATGACGGTGTCGCCGCCGTAC